>QMLJ01000061.1 GCA_003643935.1 Deltaproteobacteria bacterium
CCAAAAAGGCAAAGGTCTCCGAGGTCTCAAATGCACTAGGCGCAGCAATGAGCGCAGCTCAGCAGTATCACAGTGAGACCGCTTCCTGGCCCACGGGGACATTTACCCAGTCTGCTTCAGGCGGTTTCTATGACGTATGCAGGAATACCTTCGGTGTAGAATTGCCTACCACCTACGTTGGAGCAGGGTATTACGATGCCGATACTACAGGTGGCACCCCTAACCAACTTAGGCTCAAAGCACAGTTTACGGGTGGCCAAAAGACCATCGGCTCAGGGGTGGACGGCACCACATTGTGGCTTACTTCTGGCATGGATGGTGGCATGCGCTCATGGGTAGGAGGCACGCTACCTACAAAATATGCACCTAAATAAAACATAGAATACCAGGGGGACCACATGGTCCTCCTGGTGTGAAATCATTCCTTATTATATACATTTACATGAAGATATCATCTGGTTTTACATTCATTGAGCTTATGGTAGTAGTTGCGATCATAGGGATTTTAGCTGCAATAGCCATACCCGCCTACAGCGATTATACCAAAAAGGCAAAGGTCTCAGAGGTCTCTAATGCCCTTGGCGCTGTATTGAGTTATGCCCAAGTGTATCACAATAACACAGCTGCCTGGCCAGCGAACATAGAAACCCAGTTCTACGATGTATGCAGAAACACGCTTGGTTTCGTGTTACCTACTACATATGTGGGTAGGTCTAGGTACACTTGTAACGTAAACGTGGGTTCACGTGTTATAACCATTGAGGCGAGATTTACGGATGGTGTGAAAACAATAGGCTCTGACATAGATAATAAAATACTGAGTATTTCCTCTGGCTTTGATACAGGGGTAAGAACCTGGGGTGGTAACATACCTGAGAAATACAGGCCGAGATAGGCATGTTTAATTGATTGTAAGTATTTAAGAAGACACCGAGTTTTATCCTTTAAGTAAGCCCAAGAAGTCTTTCCTCATAGGAATATCCTTGAAAACAGCATGTAATATGCTTAAAGAGGGTGTACTCTGAATTATTCCAGGCAAGGAGATGTATACATGAATGAATTTATTCCTATGAGCAGGCCTTACTTAGGCGATGAAGAGATAGAGGCCGTATCCGAGGTGTTGAGGTCGGGCTGGATAACAACAGGCCCTAAATGTAGCGAGTTTGAGAAGATGTTCGCCGAGTTTGTAGGTACACCTTATGCACTGAGCGTAAGTTCTGGAACTGCCGGAATGCACCTAGTTTTGAAGCTTATGGGTGTAGGTCCTGGGGATGAGGTCGTCACCCCATCCATGACGTTTGCGTCCACAGTGAATCAAATAACCCTTGCAGGTGCAAGGCCTGTGTTTGCAGATGTGGATTATGATACCATGCTCATAAAGCCGGAAGAGATAGACAGGCTAAAGTCAACGAAAACAAAGGCGGTCATACCAGTGCATTTTGCAGGTGCACCGGCTGATATGGATGCGATTGAGCAGGCAAGCGGGGACATCCCCATAATAGAAGATGCAGCCCATGCCATAGGTACTACTTACAAGGGCGCACACATAGGCTCGAGGGGTAATGTATCTATATTCTCTTTCCATCCAATAAAGAATATTACCACTGCCGAAGGTGGCATGGTGACCTCCTCGGATGAGACGATGATGAAACAACTTAGGCTCATGAGATTCCATGGCATAGAGAGGGATGCATGGAAGCGCTATGGAAAGGCATCTGACCCGGGATACGACATCAAAGAACCTGGGTTTAAGTATAACATGCCTGATATACAAGCTGCGTTAGGCCTGGTACAGCTCTCCAAGATCGATGATATAACGAAAAGGCGTAACAGGATAGCAGAGATGTATCTGGACAGCCTATCCGATCTAGAGGGTGTTGACCTTCCGGGTATCCCGACTTACCCTCATACACATGCATGGCATCTCTTTGTGGTGAAGATCAAGTCCATGGACAGGGAGTCTTTCATGAGGGCCTTGGCGGATAATAATATAGGTTATGGTCTTCATTTTCCTGCATGTCACAGGTTGAGTTACATAAGGGAGAGATTCGGAGATATACACCTTCCCGAGACAGATACGCTCGCAGACAGAATACTCAGCATTCCTATATACCCTGCCATGAGTGATGAGCAGGTCTACAGGGTGATAGATGTCATAAAAAGGGTGCTTGGTTGAAAAAAAGCATATTATTAACGCTAATACTTGCTGTTATTGCCTTTACATCAGTTGGGGTGTGGGGAGACCTGGCCATGGCAGGACCAGAGCTAAGGCGTTTCACGTGGTATCTTATCCCTGCTATTGCCCTGTTCGGTTTTGGAAATGACATGATAAAATTTCTAAGATGGCAAGTCTACCTGAGAAAGCTGGGCATTGATATTCCTATGGCAAGGAGCCTAGGGGTCTTCATATCAGGGCTTTCCATGAGCGCAACACCCGGAAAGGTTGGCTTCCTCCTGAAGAGCCAGATGCTTAAGGTGGCGTCAAAAAGGGGCTTTATATCTGTCTCTCCAGTCGTTGTATCAGAACTTTATATGGATCTAATAGGGTTGAGCATCGTATCGCTGGTGGGTATAGAATTTATGTCCAGAGGGGTATGGATCACTCTAGTCATATGCATGGTCCCTCTTCTTGGACTAGTGCCAGGTATCGCTGAATTCATGGTTTCTATTATAGTCAGGTTACCCTACATGTCATCCAGGGCATCAGAGCTAGAGTCTGCCTTAAAAGACATGTTCAGGTTGTTCGGACCTGGCGTTCTCATGGTTAGTCTCGTAATAACACTTGTTGCATGGACAAGCGAAGGCATGGCGTTGAAACTAATCCTAAAGGGCCTGGGCTTTGAGATTGGCCTGGTAAAGGCCACATCCATATTTGGTTTTTCCACCCTTATTGGGGCACTGTCATTTCTGCCAGGGGGGCTCGTGGTGACAGATGCATCCCTTATGGGCCTTATAATACATGCTGGTATACCCCGAGGGACTTCCGCTATTGCATGCATCATGGCAAGGCTTTCCACCCTATGGTTATCGGTTTTTATAGGTAGCCTTTACCTGGTTTTTAATAAGGGGTATATATTGCAGGATCGTGGAGGTGGGGTTGATGAAAAGGAGTAAGGTGTCGGTTGTTATTCCTGTGTACAACGAGGAGGATAACCTTGAGAGACTTTTTGAAAGGCTCATGCCGGTGATGTCCTCTCTAGGCAGGGAATACGAGGTGATACTCGTGGATGACGGAAGCACGGACAGATCACTGGATATTCTTCTTAAGCACATGGTCCATGGGATAAAGGTGGTTGAGCTTACCAGGAATTATGGTCAGCACGCCGCTGTCTTTGCTGGCTTTGAGACTGCAGGCGGGGACATAATCATTACAATGGATGCAGACTTGCAGAACCCGCCTGAAGAGATTCCCAGGCTTATAGATACCATGGAGGAGGGTAACTACGAGGTTGTCGGTACTGTACGCAGGGCAAGAAAAGATTCAATCTTCAGGAAGATACCTAGCAGGGTTGTAAACAGCATTACGAGAAGGATAACAGGCGTAAATCTTACTGACTGGGGGTGCATGCTTAGGGCATACAGGAGGAGCGTGGTAGAACATATGATCGCTGCCAGGGAACATTCTACTTTTATACCTGCACTTGCATCCGTGTATGCAAAGGATATTGTAGAGATAGAGGTCGGCCACGAGGAGAGGTTTGCAGGAGAGTCTAAGTACTCCTTTGCCAGGCTTGTATCTTTGCATTTTGATCTCATAACCTCCTTTTCTGATTTCCCTCTTAAGTTCATGCTCTACACGGGTTTCTTGCTTGCTTTCATGGGTATAGGTTTTGGCCTGGTACTGATTGTGGCTAGAATTTACTTTGGCGCGCACTGGGCTGCTGAAGGTGTGTTCACGCTTTTCGCCGTGTTGTTCTTCTTTATGGGCGCACTGTTCATGGCCCTGGGAGTCATGGGAGAATACGTGGGAAGGATATACAAGGAGGTCAAGAGAAGGCCTAGTTACACCATAAGGAGGGTATATTCCTCGGAAGGTTTGATCAATGAGGACAGTGGTTTTCGCGTATCATAACATGGGCCTAATAGGTCTTGACGCCCTGCTTCGTAATGGTTTTGATGTAGAGCTTGTCTTCACACATAAGGACAACCCGGATGAAAACGTATGGTATGGTTCTGTGAGAGATTTCTGCAGGTCCCATCAGCTAGATTACGTGGAACCTGAGGACCCAAACACACAGGAGTGGATAGAGCGGGTTAAAAAAATCGCTCCAGATATTATGTTTAGCTTTTACTATAGAAAGATGCTCTCCCAGGACCTGCTGTCTATCCCGAGACTTGGAAGCTATAACCTCCACGGGTCTTTGCTCCCTTATTATAGGGGCAGGTGCCCTGTTAACTGGGTACTTATACATGGCGAAGATGTAAGCGGTGTGACGTTGCACGAGATGGTAGAGAAGCCCGACGCTGGTCCTATTGTCAGCCAGAAAGCGGTTAGTATCAGCTTTGAGGATACAGCCCTTAGCCTTTACAAGAAGCTGGAGAGCGCAGCAAAAGAGATGTTAGATGAGGTGTTGCCTGACATAAGGGAGGGCAATATTCTAAAGAAGCCACAGGTGCTTGAAGATGGATCTTACTTCGGTGGTAGGAGGCCTGAAGATGGACGCATTGACTGGAGGATGTCGGCAAAGGAGATATACAACCTTATAAGGGCTGTAACAAGACCATATCCCGGCGCATTCGGTTACATAGATTCTAAAAAGGTGTTTTTCTGGTGGGCAAAACCGGTTACGACAGAGCATCTCGGCTTAAGCCCAGGAGAGATAGGTATTACAGATGGAGAGATGGTGCAAATTGGTACTGGTAAGGGCGTTATCCTGCCTTACGAGGTTGAAGTGGATGGTACGGTATTGAAAGCGGAATCTCTAGTAAGATTTTTTGCAAACCTAAAAGAGAGGAAAGTACGGTGAAGATTTTGATTCTTGGGGTAAACGGTTTTATAGGCTCTCATCTGAGCCAGAGAATAATTAAGGATACTGACTGGGAAGTATATGGCATGGATCTGGGTATGAACAAGCTTGGGAGCGTATTGGAAAATGGAAGGTTCCATTTTGTTGAGGGGGATATATCCATTAACAAGGAGTGGATAGAATACCACATAAAAAAATGTGATGTTGTACTGCCCCTTGTGGCCATTGCAACTCCAAAGACATACATAGAAGATCCACTTGGTGTCTTTGAACTGGATTTCGAAGAGAATCTTAGGATTATAAGGCAGTGCGTGAAGTACCATAAGAGGGTTATATTCCCATCCACCTCCGAGGTCTATGGCATGTGCGACGATGACTGCTTTGACGAGTATGAGTCCAAACTTGTGCTAGGCCCCATACATAAGCAGAGGTGGATATACTCCTGTTCCAAGCAGCTTATGGATAGGGTTATCTGGGCCTATGGATCGAGGGGGGAACTGGATTTTACGCTTATAAGGCCTTTCAACTGGATAGGGCCTAGGCTTGATTCTCTGGAGGCGGCCAAGGAAGGTTCTTCCAGGGTTGTGACTCAATTCATCGCCTCGCTAGTATACAAGGAAAAGATAACCCTTGTGGATGGTGGTAGACAAAGCAGGTCGTTCACATACATAGATGATGGAATAGATGCCCTAATGAAGATAATAAGGAATGAAGGAGGCAAGGCCACGGGCAGGATCTTCAACCTTGGTAATCCCGCTAACAACTGTACGATCAAGGAACTAGCTTTTAAGCTCCTGGAGATATTCAAGAAACATCCCAAACATAGGGCTGACGATACCTATTCCGAGATAGTAGAAGAGGATGCGCTGAAGTTTTACGGGGAAGGTTACCAGGATATATACACAAGGGTGCCCTGTATAGATAATGCCAGGGAAATACTGGGATGGGAGCCTAAGGTAGGTCTGGACGAAGCGCTTAAGCTGACACTTTATGCGTTTTTGGAAGAAGGGGAATAACATTGCAACCTCTGGCGCTCAAGATTGATGTGGATACCTATGAGGGAATGAGAACAGGTGTACCTCGCATATTAAGGGTCTTGGGCGAGGAAGGTATACTTGCTAGCTTTTTCATAAGCTTTGGACCCGACAGATCTGGTCTTGCTGCCTTGCAATTACTGAGACCAAGGTTTTTGCTCAAGATGATAAGGACAAATGCCCCTGCCATGTATGGGCTAAAGACCGCATTTTACGGAACCATCTTGCCAGCACCCATGATCGGTAGTTCTTTTGCTGACCTGCTACTCCAGATCAGAGAAATAGGTCACGAGGTGGCTTGCCATGCTTGGGACCACAGGTTATGGCAAGACTGGCTTGGATTCATGACTACGAGTGGCATACAGCGATGGTTTGAAAATATGGTCGATTCTTACACGGGGATATTGGGAGAAAGGCCCAGTGCATTCGGTGCTCCTGGATGGCGCATAGATAGGAGGGCCCTTGAACAGGTTGCAAGACTGGGCTTAAGCTATCTCAGCTGTACAAGGGCTGATAGGCCTTTTGTGTTTATGGAAAATGGAATGCTAGAGATACCATCAAACCTGCCTTGTATAGAGGAGGTGGGCACCTCGCGTGTAATCCAAGAGCTGGACAGGAGAAAAGACTCTGGCCTATTCCAGGTCCTACCTGTCCACGCCGAGGTGGAGGGCGGCATGTATTTGGACGACTTTCGTAGGATAATAGATACGGCTTCTAGATGCGAATATAGATTTGTTCGGCTCTGTGAAATTGAAAGTTCCCTGGACAGGGATAACATCGAGATAAGGGGGTTGAAAGAGGCTCTTCTTCCAGGCCGTGCATTCAAGTGCGCTGTGTAGAGGAGTATGGAGCCATGAG
>QMLJ01000062.1 GCA_003643935.1 Deltaproteobacteria bacterium
CCCACGGTTGTACCAAAAGTAATAAAAGCTATAACCATAGTACCTGTCAGCTAAATCGATATCCATATGTATATTAATACACGAATTTTTCCGCAATGCAAGAGAAAATATACAAATATTGGAACTTGGATTCATTATGCCTGTTGATTATAGGATATCGCGCGCTAGGCCGTTGAAGTGTTACTGCTGTAAAATATAGATTTATCCTTGTACATGAGTTTATCTGCTTGGCTCAAAATCCTCTCTGGATCAGTACTTTCAGAACTTGCAACACCCAAGCTTATACTTATAGCTATCTTTTTGCTCTCACCCTTTTGGTCCAGATAGTTTAGAAAAAGCCCTTTTTCCAGGGTCCTTATACGGGTACAAAGCCTTGATGCCTGGGTTAGGCCAGTAGATGGTAGAATGATGGCGAACTCGTCTCCGCCGATCCTGGCTACTACATCTGACTTGCGGGACACAGACCTCAATAGATCAGCGACCTTTACTATCATCTCGTCGCCCTTCTCGTGTCCCAGCTCGTCATTTACGCGCTTGAGTCCGTTTATATCCACCATTATGACTGAGAATGCCAATGCTGGAAACCGCCTTGAATTGACAATGGCTTTTGAGAGCTCTGCATTGAAATAAAAACGGTTGAATACACCGGTCAGCGCATCTGTGTTTGCGAGTTTTTCCAGCTCTTTCATGAGAAGCTTGTTCATGGCAACGGCAGATACCTGGGATATAAACATCTGCACCACTTCCCTGGATGTCTGGTCAAGTTCCTCTCCCTTGATAATGATCTTTCCGATGGATTTCTTGTTACTAGAGTTCATGGCCATGACTGTCCAGTGTACAGGTTGGACGCCGGAAGATATATGTCCCTTGGCGCCTACATCCTGGTGATGCACTGGATCCATGAGTTTGTTTATATCCTCGTCCAACAATCTTGCCCTGTTTTCCATGAGAAGGCGTTTTTCTTCTTCTGATATGCCGAGGAAATAGGCTGATTCCAGTATGCCGGGCCTATCTCCATGGAGCATTATGCAGAAACCCAGGTTGCTGAACAAAGAATGAAGCTGATCAAGAATAAATCCAAAGAGTTCATCTAGGTCATGGGTCTGGTGTATCATGGTGCTTGTCTGGAATAGTGCACGGAAGACCTGGTTTTGCCTTACGATGATTCCATTTCTCTGGGTTATCTCCTTTTCCTTGATTAATGATTCCACCAAGGCCTTATTCAGTTCCTGTGTCCTCTTTTCTATGGTATCCTCTAGCTCCTCCAGGATGCGGGCGTTTTCTATATATGGTCCCATAATCATGCCCATGTCCAGCATTACTTGTTTTTCCGGCATTGTATATGATAGACCGTCTACCCTTGGTCCTATGAGCAGTATGGATAAAAGCTGGCCCTTGGATCTTACAGGTATTATTATGTCGGTGATATCCTTTTGTTCCTTGTCAATAGATGTATCATCGCTCTCAGCCAACCATCTTAGAAGCTTCCCATGCGTTATGATCCCTGTTTCCCTGCTGCATACCGTGACAAAGGGATTTTTGCTGTCCATCTGTATGGCTTTCTCCTCGGTAGGTCTGTTGGCTGCATCCATCAACAGGTCTGATCCAAAATCAGGATTCCATGTATGCCATCCTGTGAATGACCCTTTATCCTTATCGTAAAACAGGGTCATGCAATTTGAACTCATAAGAGTTGTGAAGAACCACTGGCTGATTGTATCATGCAGTTCCTTTGGACGCTGTATACCTGAGAGTTTCTGGCTTAATATATAGTATTCATCAGCAAGGTGGTTTGATGAATTTCTTGCAATAAGGTCGAAAAGGGTGTCCAACAGCCTTTTTACAGGACTGTGTAATAATACAGCAGAGATCGTCCCAATGCAGACCATTGTATAGACACCGCTATTCCTTGCTATCCACGCGCTTGCAAGGCTGATGGAAAGGAGCATGAGAATGGTGGTGCTCCATAAAGACAATGTCTTGATGCTCTGTAGCGCTATCCTGATATTATTCTTGAAAAGCCCGTATGATATTAGGAGCAAAGGTATAAACGTGAATGTTCCGAGCGGATAGACCTCGTGGCCGTAAAGGGCTGGTGTATTTGTGAGGCTGAGTGCAGCAGCTGCAACAAACCCCATCAACACGTATTTCAACTTTGTCCTCTCCTGTATATCTTGGCTATTTTTGTACGCCTTGTAGAACAGATATATGGCATAGATGAACGCAGTGAACCATAGGCCGCTTATAACGCTGTACAGTACCGCCTTGTGTGCAAAGAATCCCCAGTAGAATCTGTACATGCCCTTTAGGTAATATCTAGTCTGAGTAAGAGGGGCCATTATAAGACCAAATGCATAGGACAGGTACACCGGCCACCAACCTGTCTTTTTATTTGCCACCAGGTAGGTGAGGTGCAGGTTTCCACCCAGCATGAACAATGCAAGGTAGAAATGGTCCAATCTTGATATTGTAAGGGCAAGGTGTATATCAGGTACTATGCCTACTAGGAGTATGTCCAGATTAAGGAGGCTATAGCCTAAGCTCAGCAGGCAGAAGAGTATGGCCTCTGTGCTCCTGTACTCGATTCCAATGACAAATATGGAGAGGAATGTTGCGCAAATAAAGGATAACAGGGGTGGAATCCCGTAGGGCACAACCCTTTCAACAATGTAAGAAAGACTATGGTCCTTGAGTACCCATATGGTAAATGGAACGAGCATTATGTAGATAGTGATAACCACTGACCTTATCAGCTTGCCTGTGGAGCGTTTTATCATGTGGGTATTGCGGGTATCTGGATGTATAAGCCTCTTGACAAGATAGCCCAGGCCAGGAAGGGCCAGGAGCATGGTGAGCATATACCCTACTATGTGGTCTTCAATAACCTGTATCACGATCTTTCCTTTATAAAACAGGATTCATCCTTGATCCTGGTAAGCATTTGAATAAATATCGACACTGCGCTGCTTTTTTATAAGCGTTGGAAGTGCTGTGTGAGGGCGTTAGGATTTAGAGGGATTTACTTTAAGCATAACATGTTATGTTGGACAATGATCCTTGACCTCATTCACATTACAGTGGATAATCTTTGCATGCATGCCCTAGGTCTGAATGTTAGAGACGCATCAACAGTAATCCTGGTATCCTCAAACATCCCATTTGAGGTCTATCTTATGCAGAGGGCAGCCAATCAGGAATTTATGGGCGGTGCCTACGTGTTCCCAGGAGGGCAGGTTGACCACATGGATACCGACCCTAGGCTCCTTGAGCATTGTTGCGATTTCACGCCTGCAAAGGCAAAGGATCTTCTGCAGGAAACTCGCCTGGAAGATAGTATGGCCATTGGTTTGTTCTTTGCCGCCATAAGAGAGCTATTCGAGGAGGCAGGCATACTACTTGCCTATGCCTATGATCACACCCCCGTTGACTTCCAGGATACGGGTAAAAGGCAAAGGTTTGCTGGCTACAGGGCCATGCTGCACAGGCACGAGATAACACTTCTGGAACTCGCAGATATTGAAGACATAAATTACGCCCCTTTGTTACTAACACCTTATTCTCACTGGATAACCCCTAAGATTGAGGGCAAGAGGTTTGATACCCGCTTTTTCCTTGCGTATGTCCCTTTGATGCAGGTGGCATCAGAGGATAATCAGGAACTGGTTCGCTCCAGATGGATGACACCTCATATGGCACTCTCAGAGCATATGCAGAAGAGGATAGTGCTCATGCCACCAACATTGAAGACCATGCAGGAACTCTCTGCTTATTCCTCAGCAGAGGATCTTTTCAAAGCCGCCAGGAACAGATGTATAATGCCCATACTCCCAGAGGCTTTTGTATCTGGAACACAAATAGGGCTAAGATTGCCCCATGACCCTGATTATTCCATTGAAATGTACAAGCAGGCACCCAGGTATGATGAGCCATCAAGGATTGTAATGGAGGATGGCGTGTGGAAGACGATCTAGCCGGTGCATGAGACCGGCCAGGATCTAAGCTATAAAGATTGGATAAAACTGGAGGCAATATGAAGGTATATACAGAAACAAAAGATAAGATACTCACCGTGGTGATAAACAGGCCTGAGGTAAAGAACGCAGTTGACCGGGAGACCGCATATGAGCTTTCAAGGGCATTCAGGGAGTTTGATGCAAATGACGACCTTTACGTGGCAATACTATGCGGTGAGGGTGATACATTCTGTGCTGGAGCTGACTTGAAGGCAGTAGCAGATGGGTCTGGTGAAAGGGCCAATTCTCTTGAACCGGACATGTCAAAGGACGGGCCCATGGGCCCTACAAGGATGATGCTGACAAAGCCAGTGATTGCCGCCATATCAGGCTATGCCGTTGCAGGCGGCCTGGAACTGGCCTTGTGGTGTGACCTTAGGGTTGCAGATGAGGATGCAATACTGGGCGTTTTCTGCAGGAGGTTTGGTGTTCCCCTTGTAGACGGGGGTACACAGAGACTACCACGCCTGATAGGTATGAGCCGTGCACTTGACATGATTTTGACTGGGAGGCCTGTTACTGCAAAAGAGGCCTATGACATGGGTCTTGTAAACAGGGTTGTTCCGAATGGCATGGCAAGGCAGGAGGCAGAGAGCATTGCCTCTCAGATCTCGCGGTTCCCACAGAGATGCCTCAGGAGTGACAGGTATGCCCTTTACCGTGGCTTTGACCTGGATTTCAACAAGGCCATGGAACTCGAGTTTTCATATGGGCTTGAGGTTATATCAAGTGGTGAGACCATCTCTGGTGCAAAACAATTCACGGGCGGCACAGGTAGGCACGGTAAGTTCTGATCCGGAGGCAATCGTGCGATCCTGTGAAGAGGGCTAAATAGAGTTAATTAAGATATAGAAAAGGTATCTGACCCATAGTTTCTGGTTATTTGACTATACAGAGCCTTTTGTTTCATCCTCCTTATCTTTATAGATCTTTGTATTAGAATAGTATCTAGATACATATGCTATGGTCTTGAAGGCATCCTTTATGTCATCGAAAACAGGGATGTTCCTCTCTACGGCCTTCGACCTTGTTTCCCTTATAATCTCCTCAACATCCATGTTTTCATTATCCCTCTTCAGGTTGGGTAGTACCAGTACAATAGGCTTTCCAGTACCTGATCTCACCTCCTGTATCATGTCCACCAGCTCCATGTATGGCACTACCTCCTTGAGGGGTTTACCTAGGCCCATTGCCATGGACTTGTAGTGGTATAGTAGCTGGATCAGTACCTGTATATCTATCCTGGTATCCTGCGCAGCTCCGACAAGGGCTTCCCTTAGCACGCTGGGGTGTACCATGGGATTTGCCACGTCTATTGGATTCTTTGCACTTGATCCTGGCTTGGGAAGGGCCTCCATGATCTTGGAGCTTATGCCATTTTCGAGTTCAGGGAGCATGAGCCCAAACCTCTCTGCAAGATCGCAGGATAAAACACCCAGCGCTCCACCGCCACCTGTTACCGCCACACCGCTGTACTTGCCCGGGGGGATCAGAGAGAACCCAAGGGCTGTATGGGCCATATCATACATATCGTTCACTTGTATGGCATTAGATTGCCTCAATGCGGATTCCCATATTATACGGTTACCTCCCATGGATGCCGTGTGAGACTCAACAGCCCTGTGGCCTGAGACCGAGAGTCCACCCTTGTACACGATTACAGGTTTAGTTGCTGCCACCTTTTTTAGTGTCTCGAAGAAGCGCCTTCCGTCCTCTACCCCCTCTATATACATGCATATGACCTGCGTGTCTGGATCATGCTGGAGGTATTCCAGGAGTTCTGTCTCCCTCAGGTCAGCGCCGTTACCAAAGCTTACGACCTTGCTGAACCTTATGCCCATCCACTTGCCTATGTGAGCGAGGTCTATTGCCATGCCACCGCTCTGGGATAGAAATGCCACAGGCCCTTCCTCCCTGGAAAGGTCAGGGCCTGGTAGTAGCGTAAGCCCGCTCTTTGGGCAGTATATCCCAAAGCAATTGGGGCCTATCACTCGGATCCCCTTCCTTGATATGTCCTTTATCTCTTGTTCCAGCTTGGCACCTTCGGCTGTTCCTGTCTCCCTGAAACCTGCAGAAAGGATCTCCGCACCTGCCGCTCCCTTTAATCTGCAGGCCTCGAGCGAGGCAGGTACAAGCTCTGCCGGTACCGATATTATGGCAAAGTCAATCTCAGATGGTATGTCCTGTACACTCTTGTATAGCTTGAATCCAAAGAACTCGCCCCCGTTTTTGTTGACGGCATAGATCTTACCCTTGTAGCCTATAGCTAGAAGTGAAAGGAGTATGCCGCTACCAAACCCAAATCCTGCTGAAGAAACACCGACAATTGCAATATTCTTAGGATTAAAAATCTTGTCGAGTTCGACACTATAACTGCTGTCGGGTCTATTTCCACCTTTCATGGCCATCCTCCATACGTAATTCCGCCTTTTTATTTGCGATTGATCATGAAAAAAACAGTTATTGTATATAACATCGTGCAAATAAATTTAAAAGCCTGTTTACGTGATGTTTATGGGATACGCTGAGAGCGCTAACCAGATAAAAGGCTGTGTATATAGATGATATTCATATGAATTGGATCAATATAGTATTTTAAATGTACATCCATCCTTGAGACAGAGAGAGATCTTTGCACAACTTCATCTTAAAGATTTGTTATTTAGGCGATAGATTAGCATTAAGTCTTTGAATTCATTTGATAATGTTTAATAAATATGTTATAGATCTTTTCAGAACTGATC
>QMLJ01000063.1 GCA_003643935.1 Deltaproteobacteria bacterium
AAGAGAGTTTCTCCTTGTACAGCCGAGCACTTCTTCCTATTAATGTCCTTTAAATAAAAAGTAAGGGATATGTACATACCCTGATTAGTTGTATCGGGATGTCTTTAAAAAAAGATTAATCTTATAAAGTATATAGGTTATAGGAATATTTCTGCTAAAAGTAACGGGCACTTGACTTGAAGTATAATACCGTCATACTAGTAGCATTATGAAAAGGATCTTGATTGCCGATAGGGGCGAGGTTGCCCTGAGGGTGATCAGAACAGTAAAGGAACTTGGGATTGAAGCCATAGCTGTATATTCAGAGGCAGACTCTGATATGCGCTACCTGAGGTATGCTGACGAAAAGGTACAGATAGGGCCGACCCATCCTTCAAAGAGTTACCTTAATATGGAGGCAATCATGAGCGTTGCCCTTACTTGGAAGGCAAATGCCATACATCCGGGATATGGTTTCCTGGCCGAAAATCCCATGTTTGCCTCTTGGTGCGAGGAAAACGGCATTGTATTCATAGGCCCATCCAGCGTGATACTTCGCATTATTGCTAACAAGGCGAGGGCAAAGGACCTTGCTTTATCCATTGGGATACCCGCGATACCCGGTTCTTTTGGAGAGGTGGACAATATTGAAGATGCCCTTGCAATGGCAAGGGATATAGGCATGCCAGTTATGCTAAAGTCCCTTTATGGCGGTGGAGGCAGGGGCATGAGGGTGGCTCGTGACGAGGATCAGCTGCGCAAACTCTTTACCAGGGTGCAATCCGAGGCCCTGGCTGCCTTTGGGAAGTCAGGTGTGTACATTGAGCACTACATAAATTCCCCGAGACATCTAGAGGTCCAGGTCATGGCCGATGAGTTCGGTACCATTCAGATCTTGGGCGACAGGGAGTGTTCCATACAGAGGAGACATCAGAAGATAATAGAGGAAGCACCTATTCCGAATATAGAGGAAGATACAAGAAAGAGGCTTTGGCTATGGGCAAGGCAGATCATGGAAGCCATAGAGTTCAGGGGCCTGGGCACGGTTGAATTTCTCATGGACCAGGATGGTAACATCTATTTCATGGAGATCAATGGTAGGCTGCAGGTGGAGCACCCGGTAACAGAGATGATAACAGGCATGGATGTGGTGAGGCAACAGATATTAATAGCAGCTGGTGCGCATATTGATGGGGGAAAGCCAACCATAAAGGGCCATGCAATTGAATGCAGGATTAACGCAGAGGATCCGTCGAGAAATTTCATGCCTACCACGGGTATAATAAGGCATGTTTACCTGCCCGGGGGGCCAGGTGTGAGGGTGGATACGCACATATTCCCTGGTTGCGAGATTACATCTTACTATGATCCTCTACTTGTAAAACTTATTGCTTACAATACCACAAGGAAAGGCGCCATAAAGCGTATGCTTAGAATGCTAGACGAAACCTTTATCCAAGGCGTTACCACGAACAAAGATTTCCTGCACCAGTTGCTACTTAATCCTAAGTTTTATAATGGTAACGGAGATACGTCCTTGGTGAACACTATACTCAAGCAATAAGCTTTAAACAGTCGCGGATTCTAGTACATGGCTCATAGAAGACTCTTTGTTGTGTCATTGATAGGCTTTGTAGTTTTGCTTGGCGTGGGTATAGTAGTCCCCATTCTGCCTCTCTATGCCCAGGATCTGGGGGCAAACGCATTCCAGATAGGGATGATATTCGCTAGTTTTTCATTAAGCAAGACCATATTTACGCCAATCATAGGGGGCCTATCCGACGTTACAGGCAGGAAGAAACTCATAATACTTGGCCTGGGAGCATACACAGTGGTGGCACTGATGTATGTGCTTGCAATAGGTCCTTTAACACTTATAGCCGTGCGGTCCATACACGGGGTTGCATCTGCGTTCATACTGCCGGTTGCCATGTCCTATGCAGGCCTTATTGCAAAGCAAGGCGAGGAAGGCCTGTTCATGGGCACGTTTAACATGGCCCTCTTTCTTGGAATGGGCACAGGACCTTTCATAGGCGGTGTTCTAACCAGGTTTTTTGGCATGGATACCGCGTTTTTTGCGCTATCTCTTCTATCTCTTCTAGCCCTTGTTATTACGTGGGGCATGCTACCAGGGTCGATACGAGCCACCTCAATGCATGAAACTCGCAGACCGCAATCGCTGGGCATTGTATTTAAATCCCGTATGATGAAAGGTCTACTTGTATCCAGGTTGATAAACTCCATAGGCAGGGGGGGCTTGCTTGCATTTCTACCCTTGCTTGCCACTGCAAGGGGTATAGACAAGGCCGAGGTAGGCATGCTGATATCTTTTACTTTATTTATAACAGGTATCCTTCAGAGGCCATTTGGCAGGATGGTGGACAATAGTAATGCTATAGGTATGGTAGTTGCTGGGTCTATTGTGGGCGCACTTAGCTTTGGGGGGCTGCCTTTTGGCAGGGGATTCTTGTCTTTTTTATCCATTGCGTCCCTGATGGGCCTTGGCGGGGCGATCTCCATACCGGCTATATCGGTGATGGCGGTTGAAGAGGGCAGGACCCTGGGCATGGGTAAGACCATGGGCTTACTTGATACGGCAAGGAGCCTTGGCATGATAGTGGGGCCTGTTATATCTGGCGGAGTGATGGCAATGATGGGCATTGACAGCGTATTCTATACGGGTGGTATTCTCATCATGGCAGGCGTCGTGGTGTTTCTGCTCTATGCTAGGCAAACGCCTTGGCTATCTCGTCCCTAGGGAATTCCGGCAAATCCTGGATCTTGCCGTCCCTGTGTAGTATACACCTTTTATCTTCTCTTATATGACCTATTATACTTCCAGTTATCGATGCGGCTTGCCATGCATCCAGGATGGTTCTTGCACTTTCCTTGCTGCAGCAGACAATAAGTGCACCAGAAGATATTGCCCCCAAGGGATCCATGCTGAAAGGTCCAAGTATGTCATGGGTGTGTTCCATTATGGGTATTTTATCCATATACACCTCCAGCCCATGCCCGCATGCCCTTGCTATCTCTAAAAGCCCTGTTGCAATGCCTCCTTCCGTGGGATCGTGCATTGCAGAGACCTCGCCTTTTTCTATGGCTATCCTGGCCTCTTTTAATACGCTTATGCCGGGATCCTTGATGAGATTCCTTGCCTCTTCCAGGATAGTACAATCGAGATCCAGTTGTTCTGCCTTTTCCCTTGCCAGTATGGATAGGGCCTCTATGGGTATGCCCTTGGACAGCAACAGAACATCGCCGGGCCTGGCGCCAGATGTCCTTACAATCCTGCCGTCAGGCGAGTAGCCCACCATGAAGCCTGCTGCTATGGGCCTGTCTATCCCATGGGTTATCTCGGTATGTCCGCCGAGTATGGTTATTCCATATTCCTTGCAGGTAGATATAATATCGTTGAATATAGCTTCCACCATGGAGTACGTGGTCTTTTCTTCAGGTAGTAGTAAGTCTACCAGGATGTAGCGGGGAATACCCCCCATGCATGCAATGTCGTTTGAATTTACGGCCACCAGATAAGATGCCAGGTCTTTGGTTGCAAATGTTATTGGATCAGTCTTGAGTACAATGGTTTCACCACCCACTTTTATCACGGCAGCGTCTTCGCCAAGCCCGGGTCCTACGAGGATGTCTGGATCCTCCCTCGGGATCCTCTTTAGAAGTTGATCAAGTAATTTCATCGGGAGCTTGCCAACAGGTAGTGTATCCTTGTTACTTTCCTTCATTATGTGTGCTCTCTATATAGGCATACACGTTGTGGTTATGTATGCTTTCAAAGTTTTCGGCCTCAACGCTGTACCACGAGAACTCTTTTCTCTTGTCGAGTCTTGATGCCACCTCCCTTACTACATCTTCTACGAACATGGGATGGTCATATGCATATTCGGTTACATATTTCTCGTCAGGCCTCTTGAGTATGGGGTATACAGGGGAAGATGCGCATTCTTCCACAATGGCAATAAGGTCTTCTATCCAGAAGAAACTATTGTACCTTACCACTACACTCACAATGCCCCTCTGGTTATGTGCCCCGTTATCGCTTATTTCCTTTGAACACGGGCACAGGGTCTGGACCGGCACTTTCACCCCCACCCTGAAATCCTTGTTTTCTCCAACCGTACCGATGAGCTTACACCTGTACTCCATAAGGCCTGCTGCCCCGGTGACAGGGGCTTTTTTCTCTATAAAATAAGGAAAGCTTATCTCCAGGTGGGCGCTTGAAGCGCCAAGGGATTTCTTTATTTCTTCCAGGATATGCTCGAACTTTTTTATGTGTATCTCTTGCCTGTACTCGTTCAGTACCTCAATAAACCTGCTCATATGCGTGCCCTTGAACTCGCGGGGCAGGTCTACGTATATGTTCAGGGAAGCCACGGTGTGTTGATCTTTCCTTGCCTTGTCCAGCACGACTATGGGATACTTGAGTCCCTTTACCCCTACCTTGTTTATATAGAGCGGGTGCTCTGGCGTTTGCCTCTGTACGTCTTTCATGTCATTAGCCCTCTCTGTACAGGGCGCTGCTGTTTTCCGTCTCCCATACCTCCACGCTTAATAGCCTCACTGGTGGTGCTATGGACTTTGCCATAAAGTTGTATATGTACTTGGCGATATTTTCTGAAGACGGATTTATATCCTTGAACCCCGGCAGGTCGTTGAGATATGTGTGGTCTAATTGATTTGTTACACTTCTCAGGAGCTCTTTCAGCTCCCGGAAGTCAATGGCTATACCCATATTATTGAGAGATGGTGATGATACCCTCACCTCAACCCTATAGTTATGTCCGTGCAGTCTCTCGCAGTCACCTCTGTATCCCCTTAGACTATGCGCTGCGCTGAACCTATCCGAGACCTTTATCTCAAACATGGCGTGAACATAATACAAGTTTTTAAGCTCTGCAAGACGAGAATCTGATATTGTAAGTTCTAAATTTTTGGTATATTCAGTGATTACCTCGCGAAAGGGTTAGAATCCATACATATGCCGGTTGTAAATTTTGAAGACATAGACATTTTGAGAAAGCTGGCCGGAGATAGTTGCAAGCACCTAAAGATACTCGAAGAGACCATTGGTATCAGGTGCTCTCTAAAAGGTGACAGCATAGAGATTCTAGGCGATGACTTTAATGTGGAACTTGCCGAGCATACATTAAAGGGGCTTTATTCCATCATCAAGGAAGGCTTCCCAATATATCCCTCTGACGTATGGTATGCAGTGAGGATGCTTGCAAAGGATAGCAGCATAAACCTCAAGGATGTGTTCATGGATACCATATACATATCTTCTTCAAAAAAGGTGATAGCGCCAAAGAGCTTTCAGCAGAAGGTGTACATAGACAAGATGAGGGCCAACGATATACTTTTTGGGATTGGGCCAGCAGGTACGGGCAAGACCTACCTTGCTATGGCCATGGCTGTATCTTACTTGCTCAGGAAAAAGACCTCCAGGATTATACTTACAAGGCCTGCGGTTGAGGCAGGCGAAAGGCTGGGCTTCCTGCCCGGAGACATGTATGAAAAGGTAAATCCATACCTCCATCCACTCTACGATGCGCTTTACGATATGATGCACTATGACCAGGTGACCCGGATGATTGAAAGAAACACCATGGAGGTGATACCCCTTGCATTCATGCGGGGAAGGACACTGAACGATGCATTCGTAATCTTGGACGAGGCACAGAATACCACGTCTGAACAGATGAAGATGTTTCTAACGCGCCTGGGTTACAATTCCAAGGCAGTGATAACAGGTGATGTCACCCAGGTAGACCTTCCCGGTGACGTCAAGTCTGGGCTTATCGAGGCAAGCCAGATACTTAAAGGTATAAAGGGGATAGACTTTGTTTATTTCTCAGAGGACGACGTAGTAAGGCACAGGATAGTATCAGAGATAATAAAGGCATATGACAAGGGTGGTGTATGATTACCGTGGATGTCCAGGCCCTTATCCCTCTAAACGGCATGGATGTGAAGGAAGTAGAAAATTGGACAATAAAATGCCTTGGTGAGCTGGGATACGAGGATACGGAGATGTCCGTACTTTTGGTCAGTGATGAACACATAAGGGATTTAAACAGGAGGTATCTATCCAGGGACAGGCCTACCAACGTGATATCTTTCTCGCAGCAAGAGGGCATGGGTCCTGCAGGCAATCACCTGGGTGATGTGGTCATATCGATCGACACGGCCAAGACCGAGGCCATGGAAGCTGGTATGGACATGCGCTCCAGGCTGGTCGAGTTATTGGTGCATGGTATCTGTCATCTTGCAGGGTATGAGCATGAGGGTGTGGATGATGTGCAAGCAAAAGAGATGGCCCGGGTGGAAAAGATGCTGATACAGAAGATAAAGGGATATTGACTGAGTCAAGGGCGATATTACTGGTAATACTGGTTGCTTTTCTCTGGGTAGCTGCAGCCCTGGCCATGCAGGCCGTTGCATCAGGAGTAGACCCTGGCCTTTTTCTCCTGGTAGAATTCATGGTGGCCTATCTTGCACTTGGGGTGATTTACAGGTCTCGTATGCGTTGTCTTGGCTTTAAACCTGCATTGCAGGGCATTCTCCTTGGCGTCTTGTTGTTTATACTCCACTACCTTGTTCTATCTCACCAAGAGATATCTCCATTTGTGGCCATTAATTCCATGTCACTGTCCATCATTGTCATAGCTATTTTATGGGCAGCTATAAGTAGAGAAGGACTTGGAATCTGGGCTGGTGC
>QMLJ01000064.1 GCA_003643935.1 Deltaproteobacteria bacterium
ACATACCTACGTAACCTATTTGTTGCAGACAAGGATTTAATATTTTTTACTGGACAAGAAAATGTTTTTATGTTAAAAATTAAACAAAAGATGGAGGTAAATACTAAAAAAAGGTTTTGTGTGGACAACGAGATGTGTTTGGTTATAACTAGGTAAAATAAAAGGAGAAGGAGAACCAGATGAGAGTCATCAAAAAAGAGGACTTCAAGGAATTTGTTAATTTGTTGATAGGAGATGATACTAAGGAAGTGGTTGGGGTAAAGGCAAAAGGTGGCAAATTTGTATACGATGAACTTAGTTCGGCAGATGAACTAAGGCTGGATTTCGATGTTACTGTGCTTTCTCCCAAGAAGTACTTTATGCCGCCGGTAGAAACCCTGTTAAGATACGATCTCTCTTCTGACTTCAAGGTTGAACCTGTAAACGAGGTTACGCCTCTTATTATTATAGGTATACACCCCTATGACCTTATTGCCCTGCAGCAGCTAGAGACTGTTTTCAGGGATACATATCCTGATGCAAATCACCTGCTTAAACTCGAGCGCTCTATCCTCATAGGTACGAACATGCAAAACGTGTCCCCCCATTCTTTTGCAGCCAGCATGGGTACAGCAACTACAAGATATGGTTATGATCTTATGTTGACGGACATCGGAGACAGTTATTACATAGAGATAGGTTCTGACAGAGGTGAGGACCTGCTCGAGAGATACGCAAGGGTATCAAAGCCTGACAAGACACACGAGCAAAGATTTGAATCGGTAATAAATGGTATAGAATCTAAGTTCCAGAAGGCCCTGAATTTCCCCCCAGAGGAATTACCGTCCATACTTGCCAGGACATATGACAGCAAGTTGTGGGCTGAGAAGGCAGAGAAGTGTCTTAGCTGCGGATCATGTAACCTGGTATGCCCTACATGCTACTGTTTTGATGTGCAGGATGTTACCGAGCTGAACCTAAGAAGGGGCGAAAGGATAAGAACCTGGGACGGTTGCCTGCTCGAGGACTTTGCAAAGGTTGCTACAGGTGAGAACTTCAGGGAAGACAGGGCGTCACGCTATAGGCATAGGTTTATGAGGAAAGGTAAATTTCTCTACGAGAGGTTTGGTTTTATAGCTTGCGTTGGATGCGGCAGGTGTGCATCTGGTTGCCTTCCTGACATAGCTGACCCTGTGGAAATCTACAATACCCTAAAGGAGGAAGCACTATGACTAGGGAGAATATCACGATTTATACGCCAAGGCCTGCGACCATAAAGAGGATAGAGCAGATGACCGAAAACGAGAAACTCTTTGAGATTGCCCTTGATGATAATATGCCGCTAGGCCACAACCCAGGCCAGTTTGTTGAGGTCTCCATCATGGGCATAGGCGAAGCCCCCATATCCATATCCTCTCCACCCACCAAGACAGACGGCTTTGAGCTCTGTGTAAGGGCAGTGGGAAATGTCACAAAGGCCATGCATGCCATGAATGTGGGTGACAAGTTGGGTATCAGGGGTCCCTTTGGTAACGGTTTCAATACGAGCATGCTTAAAGGTAGAGACCTGCTCTTCATATGTGGTGGCCTGGGGTTTGCACCCATGAGGTCGCTGATAAATTATGTCCTTGCCTACAGAAGGGATTACGGTGAGGTTGCAATCTTGTACGGGTGCAAGAGGCCATGTGATCTACTATTTGCAGACGAGGTAAGACGCTGGAAATCCATGGATGGAATTCTAGACCACCATCTAACAGTTGACGAGGTATGCGAGGGTGAAAGCTGGGAGCATGATATAGGGGTGATAACAACCTTGATTCCTAAAACCAAGTTTGATCCAGAGACCACCTATGCACTTGTGTGTGGACCTCCTGTTATGTACCGCTACGTGATCAAGTCTCTAAAGGAAAGAGGTATGCCGGATGATCACATTATTGTTTCCCTTGAAAGGAGAATGAAATGTGGCCTAGGTAAGTGCGGCCATTGCCAGATAAATTCCACATACGTATGCCAAGATGGTCCGGTATTCGTGTACTCTGAGATCAAAGACTTACAGGAGGCGTTATGATGAGACCGTCAGTCAAACCAAGAGTGGCCTTTTTCGATTTTGCCAGTTGTGAGGGATGCCAGCTTCAGGTAATCAATCTGGAGGAATCCGTCATAGACCTTATAGACATAGTAGACGTGGTGTCTTTCAGAGAGGCCATGAAGGAACATTCGGACGATTATGACATAGCCTTTGTAGAGGGTTCAATAATGAGACCCATGGATGCAGAGCGACTGAAAAAGATAAGAGAAAGGGCAAAGATACTGGTAGCACTGGGCGCTTGTGCATGCATAGGAGGTATAAATGCACTGAGAAACAGGTATTCTGTAGAGCACGTAAAAAAAGTAGTGTACGGTGATGCAGATATAGAAGGAAATCCTTTCTTCGATGTCTTTCATACAAAGGCTGTTGGTGACGTGGTTGATGTAGACTACTATGTATATGGTTGCCCGATAAGCCGTGATGAGCTAGCCAAGGTTATTACTTCCCTTGCACTTGGTAAGAAGCCGGAGATACCGAACTACCCTGTTTGCGTGGAGTGCAAGAAAAAGGAGAACGTATGCATATTTGAGAAGGGTGGTTTCTGCCTGGGACCAGTAACCAGGGCCGGCTGCGGTGCGATATGTCCGACAAACGGTAGCGGATGCGAAGGCTGCCGGGGACTGGTTGACAATCCCAACACAGACTCTGAACTGGATGTCCTTAAGAAATATGGACTCACGGTAGAGGATGCACTCGGTAGATTCGACCTCTTCTGCTACAAATACAAGGGGGAGGTAAGCAAATGAGCAAGAAGATAGAAATAAAGATAGAACATGTAACACGAGTTGAAGGGCATGGAAACATAGTGTTGGATGCAGAGGACGGTGCTGTTAAGCAGGTGCAGTGGCAGGTGTCTGAAGCGCCCAGATTCTTCGAGGCAATGATGGTGGGTAGAGACTACACGGAACTTACCCACATAGCCTCAAGGATATGCGGTATATGCTCCATATCCCATGGCCTGGTCTCTTTGAAGGCTACAGAGAATGCAATGGGTGTGAAGATCTCCGACCAGACACTTTGGCTGAGAAAGTTGGCTCATCATGCAGAGCACCTGCAGTCTCACGTTCTGCACGTGGGCTATCTGGTGGCACCTGACCTATTCGGCGTGGGCAGTGTATTTCCCCTCGTTGGGACGCACAAGGATATCGTGGTAAAGATTATAAAGCTTCATAGGCTTGCAAACGAGATGTCCGATCTTTTCTGCGGAAGGACAACGCACCCTATTACGCTAACAGTAGGTGGGTTTACAAAGATACCCACTGAAAAGGAACTTGTGGCCTTGAGGCATAGGCTTGATGATGCCATTGAGACAACAAAAGAGGTTGCAGGGGTGGTCCTTGAGAACGCGGGTAAGCTTCCCGATTTCACGCGGGAGACCGAGTACATTGCACTGAGTTCTGGTGACGAGTATGCAATGTATGACGGCGTTATATCCTCCACAGACGCAGGGAGGCTAAATAACGACGATTATCTAGATATCACTAACGAGTTTGTTGTGCCGTACTCCACTGCAAAGCACGCCAGGCACAAGAGGGATTCTTACATGGTTGGTGCACTTGCCCGCTTTAATCTCAACAGCGAGAAGCTGAGCCCATTGGCAAAAGATGTTGCCGATATGTTTGGTCTCAAGCCATTGAATTATAATCCATACATGAACAGCGTGGCGCAGCTTGTTGAAGTAGCCCACTGCCTGGAGGACTCCATATCCAAGGTCGATGCACTTCTAGATACAGGGCTTAAGGATGAGGTTCCTGATTTCAAGGTGAATCCAGGAAGGGGCGTTGGGGTAATAGAAGCACCAAGGGGTTTACTGATTCATGACTACACAATAGACGAGAACGGTAAATGCATCAAGGCCAACTGCGTAATACCCACGAACCAGAATCATAGGAATATACAGAAGGACATGGAAGTACTTGCGCCACAACTAGTGGGCCAGGATAAGGATAAAAAAGAGATAGAGCTTACACTGGAGATGCTAGTGAGGGCATATGACCCATGCATCTCTTGTTCCACACACTACCTCAAGGTAGACTTCGAATAATAGCTGTTATAGTTGCAGCAGGCACCTGATCCATTGTATTATGCCTCATGGCAATTTATTGTGTCTGGCTGGGAAGGAAAAGGTGCGTGAGTTAGGCATCATTGGCATAGGAAATACCCTCATGGGAGACGACGGCGTGGGTGTGAGGCTGTTGGAACTACTTGAGGGTGGAGACCTACCTCAGGGTGTGAATGTCGTGAATATCGGGACCAATGCCATGGCCCTGCTTCACAGCCTTACACGCTTTGATGCCGTAATAATCCTGGATGCCGTTGATTTCGGCGGGAGACCAGGCCAGGCATTAGAGATAAACCCGGACGATGTAATCTCAAAAAAGGAGTTGCTAAGGCTCTCCACCCATGAAAGCGATGTCCTGAATATCATAAGATTGTCGAGGGAACTGGGCGAGTGCCCTGAAGACATAAGGATATTTGCCGTGCAGCCCTTTTCCATGAATAGTGGTGAAGGTCTCTCTCCACGGATACAGAGATTGTTGCCCAGGTATAAAGATGATATCATGAAACTTGTTGACTCCATGCTTTAAATGCGCATGGGTATAGGTAATAAGCTGATACCAGCCGAAGGAAAAGAGAGGGGATCATGTGTGTAGGTTTTCCAGGCAAGATTGTCGATATTGATGGAGATGGTGATTTTGGTGTTGTAGATATAGGCGGGACGAGGAGACAGGTAGTGCTCATGCTCATAGACGAGGAGTTGAACCTGGGTGATTATGTCTTGGTCCATGCAGGGTTTGCCATTCACAAGATAGATGAGGACCTGGCAAAAGAAAAGCTGGACATGCTCGGGGAGTTGGTGGGTAGTGAGATACATTGACGAATACAGGGATCGCTCCATCGTGGAAGGCCTTGTCTCCATCATAAATCACAAGGCAGGAAAGCTGAATGGGGATATTTCCATAATGGAGGTGTGCGGAACGCACACAAACGCCATAGGCCGTTTCGGGATAAGGGGAATGCTCCCATCCAACATAAGGCTCATATCAGGACCAGGGTGCCCGGTATGCGTAACCTCTATTCATGACATAGACATCTCCCTCTACCTCGCTAGGCAGAATGGGGTGATATTTACAACCTTTGGAGACATGTTAAGGGTCCCAGGTACAGGTGGAATAAGCCTCCAACAGTTAAGGGCAGAGGGTGCAGATGTACGTATAGTTACATCGCCCATGGATTGCATTGCAATCTCCTTGGCAAACCCTGCAAAAAAGGTTGTCTTCATGGGTATAGGCTTTGAGACCACATCCCCTACGGTCGCTGCCCTTATACTTAGGGCAGAGAAACAAGGCGTGCAAAACCTGTCCGTGCTATCCGTACACAAACTTATACCACCTGCCATGAAGGCACTCATGGACGACCCAGAGCTGAACATAGACGGCTTTATCTGCCCAGGCCACGTGAGTACTATTATAGGTGCCAAGGCCTATGATTTTATAGCTGTATCCTCAAGGGCAGCCGTTGTAACCGGCTTTGAGCCCGTGGATATCCTAGAGGGCATACTCATGATAGTCGACCAGGTGCTGAACTCTGGTTACAAGGTCGAGATCCAGTACGCAAGGGCAGTGAAAGACAAGGGCAATCTAAGGGCAAAGGAGATGCTTTCAAAGGTATTTGCCCCGGCTGATGCCGAGTGGAGAGGGCTGGGAATGATGAAATCCAGTGGTCTTGTGATTAGACATGACTACGGTATGTTCGATGCGGCTCGTGTATTTGATATACCTGATATCAGCTCCGAAGAGTTCGAAGGATGCATATGTGGTGATATACTAAGGGGCTACAGTACACCCAAGGAGTGTCCTTTATTCAAGAAGGTCTGCACCCCGCAGAGCCCTGTTGGCCCGTGCATGGTATCCAGCGAGGGTACCTGTGCAGCATACTACAGGTATTACTGAGATGTTTTGCTCCAGGTAGGACTCGGCGTGCCTAAGACCAAAAGGACCAGGTTTTTGTTTACCGGTATTGTCCAGGGGGTTGGCTTCCGCCCTTTCATATACAGGCTGGCGCACAGGTATAACTTAAGCGGCTTTGTGCAGAACCGATCGGACGGTGTGGCGGTGGAGGTGGAAGGAGAGCCATGGGATATAGATGGGTTTCTGGAACACGTTAAAAAAGAACTTCCGCCAGTGGCAAGCATATCAGGAATAACCTCTGAGGAAATTGAGACCACAGGGGGAAATGAGTTTAGCATCATAACCAGCGAGAAGACAGAAGGTATGCATGTACACATATCCCCTGACATAGCCACATGTGATATGTGTCTAAAAGAGCTCTTTGACACCGGAGATAGAAGGTTTCGATATCCCTTTATAAATTGCACCAACTGCGGACCCAGGCTGACCATAATAAAAGACATACCGTATGACAGGGAGAACACCTCCATGGCGTGTTTCCCGATGTGTAAATCCTGCAAGAAAGAATACAACGATCCGTTAGACAGACGTTTTCATGCCGAGCCCGATGCATGTCCTGAATGTGGGCCTCGTCTGTGGCTGCTTGATTCGTCGGGTAGAAGGGTTGATACACCTGATCCGCTGAAAAAAGCCATTGAACTCATATCAGCAGGGCACATACTTGCCATAAAA
>QMLJ01000065.1 GCA_003643935.1 Deltaproteobacteria bacterium
CCCTTGAAGAGTCTGTACTCTTAGGGAAAGAGGAGACTTTTCTATCCGTGCATAGGTACCCATTTGTTTACCATCCTAGGGGTGATAGATATATTGATGAATTTAGGCTGGATGTACACCCCGGATTTACCTATCGAGTTGGAGAGATCGTAGTTAAAAAAGATCTGATGCTCGTGCACCACGAGAACACGCTCCTCGTAAGGTATAGGATTGAGAGTGCCCCCTCGCCTGTGTTATTACGAATAAAACCCCTCCTTGCCTACAGAGATATCCACGACCTCTCCCATGAAAACATGTTTATCAGACCAAAGACCTACAGGATAAAGAATGGCTTCTTCATCTCGCCCTATGCTGGCATGCCCGGTCTTTACGTGCAGACCAACAGAACAAGCCGATTCTTTCCTTCGCCTCAATGGTATAAAAACTGCGAGTATACAAAGGAACAGGAGAGAGGCTATCCATACCAGGAGGACCTGTTTGCACCTGGTCTCTTCGAGGTGGGCCTCCATCAAGGCTCTGAGATCATATTCTACTTCTCATTGAGGGAGAGCCAGACAAAAATCAGCTCTACATGGGAAAAAGAATACCAGAGAAGAATGGATCAGACAAAGGTCCTAGGCCACTACAGGGATGGCACTCTCATTAGGCGTTTATATATGCCATCAGACTCTTTTATAACAAGCGATGGAAAGGGCGGACATTCTATCATAGCAGGCTATCACTGGTTCTACGAATGGGGAAGGGACACCCTTATCAGCCTGCCCGGCCTTTGTTTCTATACCGGGCGCATAAAAGTTGGCCTTGAGATACTCAGAAAGATAGCAGAAAAAAGAAAGCAAGGCCTAATCCCCAACTGCGTATCAGAAGATAGCAAGGATATGTCTTACAACTCGGCCGATGCATCCCTGTGGTATTTCTGGTGTGTTCAGGAATTCCTGAAGGTAACAGATGACACCGAGGCTGTGAAAAAATACTTGTGGCCTGTTCTTGTTGACATATTGCGTCAATATTATAACGGGAAACCGCCATTTATAGAGCTGTTGCCCGATGGCCTCTTGAATGTGGGTAATGCCGAGACTCAGCTTACATGGATGGATGCAAAGGTCGATGATAGACCTGTGACGCCCAGAAATGGCTGTCCTGTGGAGATCAACGCCCTTTGGTACAACGCATTGTGCTTTGTCAATGGCCTCTCCAAGAAGTTTGGTACAAAGATTGAATTTGATGTTGAAGACGTTATGGAATGTATAAGAAAATCATTTGAAAAATTCTGGATTGAAGAAAAGGGCTACCTTGCCGACGTATGGATACCAGAGAGAGACATAAAGGACGAGTCAGTAAGGCCTAATCAGATATTTGCCGTGTCCCTCCCTCATAACCCGCTGCAAAGACAGCAGATGGTCAAGGTGGTAAATAAGGTGACAAATGAGCTACTCACACCCTATGGTCTCAGAACACTATCACCGCTGGACCCACGTTACCGTGGTATATACCGAGGATCTGTAAAAAAAAGGGACATGGCATATCACCAGGGCACTATCTGGCCATGGCTACTGGGCCACTATGGGGATGCCCTTTTAAAGGTCACACAAGACAGGAATGCCGCAATGAAAACCCTTAAGGGAATACTGACCAACATTGGTGACCATTTGCATAACGCAGGCCTTGGGTACGTATCAGAGGTCTTCAACGGAGATCCGCCTCACGAACCGGGTGGTTGCATTGCTCAGGCATGGAGCGTTGCAGAAATAATCCGGCTTTCTGCCGAGGTGGAGAATCAGCGATGAAGGCTTTAATGTTTGGTTGGGAGTTTCCGCCACATATAAGTGGTGGACTTGGTACGGCTTGTTATGGCCTTACAAAGGGTTTGTCAAAGAAGGGCGTGGATATAACCTTCGTGATTCCAAGGCTAGGAAAGAAGCCAGAACGGTCACACGTGAGACTCATAGATTACACCGATGTCTTACAAGCCTACCCTGCAAAAGAGACAGCAAGCTGGGCAACCAGGTTCAAGGTCATGGCCGTGGAGTCCTTGTTGGAACCATATGTTACTGAGGAGACTTACCTGGAGATGGTAAAAAAGATATCAAGAACAGGTGAAAAGTCAGAGGTCTTTGATCTATCCAACGACTACGGGCCCAACATATTTGAATCCGTGTCCAGGTATGCAAAGATAGCAGGACTAATAGCAAGGCAGGAATCCTTTGATGTCATACACGTACATGACTGGATGACCATACCCGCTGGCATGGAGGCAAAGCACATCTCGGGAAAACCGCTTGTGGTGCACATACATGCCCTCGAGTTCGACAGGAGTGGCATACACGTGAACCAGAGGATCTATGATATTGAACGCGCGGGCATGGAAAACGCTGATCAAGTTATAACAGTGAGTCACTATACAAAGAAAAGGATAATGGAATACTACGACATACCCGAGAGCAAGATATCCGTGGTGCACAATGCAGTCTCCCGCATGGAATCGATCGAGAGGTATCATGTAAAAAAGAATCCTTCGAGGAAATACGTCTTGTTCCTGGGCAGGATAACTTTCCAGAAAGGTCCTGATTACTTTATCGAGGCGGCAAAACTGGTGCTTGATAGGGCAAGGAACACACATTTTATCATGGCTGGATCTGGTGACATGATGCCTAGACTGATAGAAAGGGTCTCAGAGCTGAGAATGGGCACTAACTTTCACTTTGTGGGTTTTCTCAAGGGACAGGACGTGGAAAGGGCATTTGCCATGAGTGACGTATATGTGATGCCCAGCATTTCCGAGCCCTTTGGAATATCAGCCCTGGAAGGGGCAATATATGATGTACCGGTGATTCTATCAAGGCAGTCAGGCGTAACCGAGGTACTGAACCATGCATTAAAGGTAGACTTTTGGGACGTGAGAGAACTGGCAAACAAGATACTCGGAGTATTGAGTTACGGCGGTATCCATGACGAGATAACAACCAATGCAAAAAAGGATCTCAGGAATATCAGTTGGGAAATGGCAGGTAGCAAAATACTGGATGTGTACAATAGCTTAATGTAAAGCAAAGGAGGAAAACATGCCTTCGATATGTTTTTATTTCCAGGTTCATCAACCGTACCGTGTGGGCAAATATACATTCTTTGACATAGGATCACGCCATGACTATGAGGACGTGGAAAAGGATATAAGCATAACAAGAAAGGTTGCACAGAAGTGTTACCTTCCGGCAAACAATCTTATTCTAAATCTAATAGAGAAATACAAAGGGCGGTTTAAGGTCTCGTATTCCATCAGTGGTACGGCACTTGACCAGTTCATAGAATATGCCCCGGAAGTGATCGACTCATTCAAGAGGCTCTCCGATACAGGATGTGTGGAGTTTCTGAACGAGACATACTATCACAGCCTGGCATTCCTCTTTTCAAGATCAGAGTTTATCCAGCAGGTGAAACTCCACAAAAAGAAGATAAAGGAACTCTTCGGGCAGACTCCTCGTGTATTCAGAAACACCGAGTTAATCTACAACAACGAGCTCGGAGCCCTTGTGGAGAGTATGGGATACAAGGCAGTCCTGGCAGAAGGTGCAGACCATGTCCTCGGCTGGAGGAGTCCTAATTTCGTGTACCAGCCTTCAGGATGTTATAGGACAAAGTTGCTCCTTAGGAACTACCACCTATCAGATGATATAGCATTCAGGTTCTCTAACAGGCACTGGGACAAGTATCCCCTATCAGCAGAAAAGTTCGTGCAATGGGTAAAACAGATAAACGGTTCTGGAGAGGTAATAAACCTGTTCATGGATTATGAGACCTTTGGCGAACATCAGTGGGAAGACACGGGTATATTCAATTTCATGGAGGCATTGCCCGAGAAGCTCATCAACATACCGGAGTTCAACTTCGTCACCCCATCAGAGGAGGCAGAGATCTATGACCCTGTTGCCCAGTTGGACGTGCCTTCCTTTGTTTCATGGGCTGACGTGGAGAGGGATCTCACCGCATGGATGGGCAATAATATGCAAAGAGAGGCACTCGAGCGGGTGTATTCCTTGGAAAAAAAGGTAAAGAGGACCAGGTCACAAGAATTCCTTGATACGTGGAGAAAACTGCAGACAGGCGATCACTTTTATTATATGTGCACCAAGTGGTTCTCAGACGGCGACGTGCACAAGTATTTTAATCCATACACAAGCCCATACGATGCATACATAAACTATATGAACGTGCTTTCTGATTTTATCGATGTTCTTGATTCCACTATTCCTTCACGAAGGGGAAAACATGAAAAATACCAATACCGTAGCATATCTATTTGAGGTAAGCTGGGAGGTCTGTAACAAGGTCGGTGGGATATATACTGTACTGACAACAAAGGCCAAGTACGCAGTAGAACACTTTGATGACCGTTATTTTCTCATAGGCCCAGACCTCGGAAACAACCCCGAGTTCGAGGAAACAGACGAAGAACCCTGGGGCAAGATAAGGGACAGGTTAAGGGAACGGGGCCTTGTCTCAAGGTGCGGTCGTTGGAACATACCTGGTAGACCCAGGGTAATCCTGGTAAATCACAACAACAAGTACGACCAGGGCAAGTTACTATTCAGGCTGTGGCAAGACTTTGGGGTGGACTCTATAACAGGAGGTTGGGACTATATTGAGCCCGTAATATTCAGTACAGCAGCAGGAGAGGTCATAGAGACCCTGCATGAGGTACTCAATGACAAGGATGGAAAGTCCATCGCCCAGTTCCATGAATGGATGACCGGTGCAGGGCTACTTTACATAAAGTCCCATGCCCCTGAAATAGGCACTATATTTACCACGCATGCCACAATGCTAGGTAGAACCCTCTCTTCCCAGAAGATAAGTATTTACACTGACATGGCGCATATAGCACCATCTGTAATGGCCTCAAGGATGAACATAGTTGCAAAGCATTCCATGGAGAGTGCATGTGCAAGGGAATGTGATTGCCTATCCACGGTTAGTGAACCCACTGCCAAGGAGGTAACCCACTTTCTTGGCCGCAGTCCAGATATTGTATTACCAAATGGAATAAATATAGATAACATACCGGACCTAAGTTCAGATTCTGACATTGCAAGGAAACACCGAGCCAAGATCCTTTCTTTTGCATCCAAGTTTCTCCAGATAGACCTGGAAGACAAGGATACAAGGGTCCTTATGACCTCGGGCAGGTACGAATTCCATAACAAGGGTATAGACATCTTCCTGGAGGCACTGGGTAAAATAAATAACTCGCTTAAAAAAGAAGGATCAAAGCAACATATATTGTGCTTCTTCTGCGTTATAGCGGGCCACATGGGAATATCACGGGAGACACAGGAGGTAATGAAAGGCAACCAAGTCCAGAGATCGGGCATATCCAGAATATGCACCCATCAACTACAGGACCCACAGCACGACCCCATATGGAATGCCTGCCAGAACCTGAACCTGCTTAATACTGATCAGGACAGGGTACACGTGATCTTCATGCCCGTATACCTGGATGGTTACGACGGTCTCCTGAACATGAAATACTACGATGTCTTGAGTGGATGCAACATGGGTGTATTCCCATCTGTATACGAGCCATGGGGCTACACCCCTCTGGAGTCCTGTGCCTACAGCGTACCAACAGTAACAACGGATATAAGCGGCTTTGGCGTGTGGGTAAACAACCATTTCCCTGGTGAAAACAAGGGCGTAATATTATTAAATTACAACAGAAAATCAAGGGACGAGATAGTATCGCAGTTAACCGAGCATATCACTAATCATCTGAGGTGGACCGCGGAAGATATCAAGGACCACAAGATAAAGGCAAGGTTTATTGCTAACAAGGCGAGCTGGAAGGAATTCTATCCAATCTACCTGAACGCATATTCCATGGCATCAAAGACTGCTTCCAAGCGCCAGTACCTAATGGATACAAGCGCTTATAAACGCGAGGCATTCTACCCTGGCCGCGTCTTCATGAAGCCAAAGTTCAGAAGTCTCAGCGTGTTCACTGAATTACCCGATAGACTGAAAGATTTATGGGACATCGCATACAACCTTTGGTGGACGTGGAATCCCGAGTACCAGGAGGTATTCGAGAGGATCAGCCCGAAGATATGGGACAGGGTATTTCATAATCCCATTGAATTGCTGCAGGATATCTCCCCAGAACGTATGAAAGAGATCTCTGAGAACGAGTCCTACCTTCGAATATACGGCAGGGTTGTTGATGCATTCGATGACTTTCTAAAAGACAGCGATTGTCCTCTCAGGGCAAACAATAACCTGACCAGGGATAATCCTATAGCTTATTTCTCCTTGGAATATGGGCTTCACGAGTGTCTACCGATATATGCAGGAGGTCTAGGCATACTCTCCGGGGATCACCTCAAGTCGGCAAGTGACCTGAACATACCCATGGTAGCTGTGGGCCTATTATACAAGTGCGGCTACTTCAAGCAGGTCATCGACAAGGAAGGTAACCAGGTTGACACGTACCCAGAGAATGATTTCTCTCGTATGCCCGTTCGCATATGCACAGACGCAGCTGGTGAGCCTGTGAAAATCAGCGTAAACCTACCTGGCAGGACAGTTTATGCACGAGCATGGAAGATAAACGTTGGTAGAACAACGCTTTACTTACTGGATACATCTGTACCAGAGAACAGCAAGCAGGACATGGAGATCACATCACGGCTGTACGA
>QMLJ01000066.1 GCA_003643935.1 Deltaproteobacteria bacterium
CCTCGGGCTTTGGTGGTACATTCTGGACGGTCTTGATAATGCTGGAAAAAGACCTGAACTGGTAGGAGGTGGCCATGACAGAATACTATGGAAGTAAATTAGAAGATATATTCAATACAATGGAGGAACGTTTCCGCCCAGAGGGGGCTGAGGGTGTTGATGCTGTGTTCTGCTATGACATCACGGGTGAAGGTGGTGGAAAGTGGCGGGTAACAGTGAGAGGAGGGGAACTCAAGGTTGAAAAAACCGAGGGTGATCTTGAGGGCTGCTCTGTAACTATAACTACTGACCCTAAGACATTTATTGGGGTTACACTGGGAAAGATAGACGGCGGAGAGGCCTTTTCTTCCGGCAAGATAAAGGTCGACGGAGATATAGGCCTGCTCACTAATGTATTGCCGAAACTGTTCACCAAGTATACGCCGCCTGCAAAGGATGTTACAGCAAAAGATATAATAGATACAGTTGTGGAACGCTTCAGACCGGACAAGGCAGAGGGTGTTGATATCATTATCGGGTACGACATAACAGGAGAAGGTGGTGGTAAGTGGAGCATTATTGTAAAGGATGGCACGTGTACTGTCAAAGAGGGACTTGAGAGTGACTGTACGGTTACAATGCAGATGGATGCTAAGGTCTTTGTCGGACTTAATCTCGGCCTTATTGACGGCACTGCTGCCTTTACCTCTGGCAAGGTCAAGATTGAGGGCGATATGGGTGCGGCAGCACTCTCGGCCGGCCTGTTTGAGAGATACAGAGTAGGTGTGGTCGAGGGGGCTGAAGAACTGGTATCTCTGAAGTGCGTTCCATCCATTGATCAGCGCTTTGCAACTGGGCCGGTCATGGGCAAGTGGTTCGATGGTCTGAAGGAGAAGAAATTTTATGCCACAAAATGTCCGAAATGTGGAAGGACACAGATACCCCCCAGGGAGATATGCGCTGTGTGCAGGGTGAGGTGCAGGGACTTTGTGGAGCTTGGACCAAAGGGAACGGTTACACTCATTGATGATGTCTACTATGCAAGCCCTGATCCACTCACCGGTGAGGTCAGAGAGACCCCCTATGCAGGTGTGTATATTGTACTTGATGGTGCAAGTGAGGAAGAGGCCTTTGCCCACGAAATCAAGAAGGAAGACATCGCCAGGATAAAGCCAGGGATGCGAGTGAGACCGGTATGGGCCGAGAAAAGGATCGGTAGCTACAAGGATCTCTTGTATTTTGAGATTGATGAGTAACAGGAGGAGATAGATATGGCCGTTCATAAGGAAGACACAAGTCATTGCTATGTACAGTTCGGTAGGATGGCACTGCCCAACCAATACTTTGCAGGAAGGGTTGGTTCCAAGTTTATTATTGCACTTAGGGATGAGCACAAGATACTCGGTGTAAGATGTGACAAGTGTAACAAGGTGTTTGTTCCCCCCAGGGAATATTGCGAGAGATGCATGTCCAGACTGGACGAGAACTGGGTGGAACTGTCCAACGAGGGGGTGATTACCAATTTCACTGTAGTCAGATACAACGACAAGCACCTGCCCAGGAAGGCACCCTATGTCCTTGCACTCATAAAGGTTGATGGGGCTGACACACCTTTTGCACACATAGTGGAAGGCATAGACCCTTCCAAGGTAAGGGTTGGCATGAGGGTAAAGGCTGTTTTTGCCAAGGAGACTACCAACACCATACTTGACATTGATCATTTTGAGCCAATGTGAGTACAATTAATAATAGAAGATGGTTTACTATGTGCTAAGCTAGATGTGTTAAGAAAGGCTGTTATGGACCGTATTATAGTCCGTTGATAATGAATCCCTTTTGCTTAAGTGAAAAATTGAGAGGGCTTTGAAGGAGTAGAACCTGAACAAAAATATAAAATAAAAAAGGAGGTAATTATGGCCAGGACATCAAAAAAGGTTATTATTTGTGCTGCATTGGCAGGGGCTGCCACGTTCAAGAACCAGAACCCTGCTGTTCCTTACACTCCAGAGGAATTTGCAGAGGAAGCTGCCAAGTGCTACAAGGCAGGGGCGGCCATGGTACATGTCCATGCCAGAGATGACAGTGGTATGCCCACTCACGAGATAGACAGGATAAAGGCGACGCACGATGCAATAAAGGATAAGACGCCAGAGCTTATAGTTAACCTCACATCTGCCGTGGGCATGGGTAAGACCCCTGAGCAGAGGATAGCCCAGATAGTGGCTATAAAGCCCGCCATGGCTTCTCTTAACACGAATACCATGAACTTCAGCATAATGGACAGGAAAACAGGCCAGATACTCATCGACTACATATTCGAGAACACGTTCACCATGCTTCAGGATTTTGGCAAGGCTATGGAGGAGAACAACGTGAAACCAGAGATAGAATGCTATGATGTAAGCGGCATAGACAATACCCTTCTCATTGCAAAACAGGGCTTTTTCTCTGAGCCCATGAATTTCAATTTTGTGTGGGGCGTTGCTGGTGGACAGAAGTTCAGGCCCGAAGTCATGGTAGCGATGATGAATGCTATTCCTGAGAATGCGAACTTCACCACATGTGCAGTTGGCACGGAGCAGTTTCCTGCAAATGCAATGTCCTGCATACTAGGTGGACACATGAGGGTAGGTCTAGAAGACAACATACGTATGCCGAACGGTGAGCTGGCAAAGGGAAGCTACGAAGAGGTTGAGTGGGCTGTAAATCTCGCACAGTCCCTGGGAAGGGAGCCTGCAACACCAGACGAAGCAAGGGAAATAATGGGCATCAAACAGAAGTGACTTGGTATGATCTATTGCCCTGTCAGGTATGACTTGGCAGTGCAAATTTACTGGACTCGACCGTCTAAATAAACGGTTATGCAGTTGCAAAGAAAACAGATTGACAGGTCAATCAATACATGCTAATAGTATAGTTATGGTATATGGAGGTATGTGATGACCAGGAACCTTGGTCAGATCTTCAGGGATCAGGCAAGGAAGTACGGTGATAGACTGGCTGTAGAGAAGAGACTCCAGGGAAGATGGCAGGGTTGCACCTGGAACAGGTACTACGAAGCTGCGAGGGAAATAGGCCTGGGCCTATATTCCCTTGGTGTTCGTAAAGGAGACAGGGTAGCCATCTTGAGCCAAAACAGGCTTGAATGGGTAATGTCAGACATGGGTATAATGGGTATAGGCGCGTGTACGGTTCCTGTCTACATAACCCTCCCTGCTGAAGAGGTGGCTTATATAATAAGCAACTCCGAGTCAAAGGTATATATTGCCGAGAACAGTGTTGCACTTGAGAAGGCCCTTGAGAAAAAGGATAAATGCCCTTTACTTGAGAAAATAGTAATAATTGACACCGAAGGCTGTGATATGTCGAGCGACTTTGTAATAAGCCTGGACAAACTGAGAGGTCTTGGGAGAAAGCTCAGGGATAGTCAGCCTGACTTGTTCGAGAGATTAACAGACGACATAGGCCTACAAGACCTTGCCACAATAGTGTATACATCAGGTACAACAGGTCCGCCAAAGGGTGCTATGATATCTCACAGGAATATTCTGGCGGTCTTTGATGGACTGGACGCGGTAGTCCCGGCGTATGACACCGATGTTACAGTGCCGTTTCTCCCCTTGAATCACGTGTTCGAGAGGGTTGCCGGTCATCTCTACGGCATGCACAAGGGCATAACAACCCACTATGCCCAGGATTTTGATACCATTGTCGAGGACATAGCGGCAAAAAAACCAACTATAATACTGGCAGTACCCAGGGTATGCGAAAAGGTATACGCAAGGATAATCTCTGAAGTCAGGGAACAGCCTCAATGGAAGCAGTCGGTGTTTAACTGGGCAAAGGACGTTGGGGCAAGGGTGAGCAAGCTCAAGGAGAGAAAGGAACGCGTACCATTAATACTGGGATTGCAGCACAAGGTTGCGTACCAGCTAGTCTACAAGAAATTAAGAGAGGCACTCGGCGGCAGGGTCAGGTGGATGACTGCATCTGGTGCACCCATTGCCAGGGAGATAGTAGACTTTTTCAATGCAGCGGGAATATTCGTTATAGAAGGCTATGGAATGACCGAGACAACCGCGCCAGTAAGTCTCAACACCATAAACGACTACAAGTTTGGTACTGCTGGCAAGCCTCTGCCGTGTAACCAGGTAAGGATAGCAGACGATGGGGAGATACTGGTCAAGGGTGGGAATGTATTCAAGGGTTACTGGAAAATGCCGGAACAAACAAGGGAAGCGTTTACAGAAGATGGCTGGCTCAAGACAGGTGACATCGGCTATCTGGATAATGATGGTTATTTGTCCATAACAGACAGGAAAAAGGACCTTATAATAACTGCTGGTGGCAAGAACATAGCACCCCAGAACATCGAAAACCTGTTCAAAGAGGACCCCCTTTTCGAACAGTTTGTCGCCATTGGTGACAGGAGAAAATACCTCGTGGGTCTTGTTAACATAAACCTTGAGGTGGCAGAGAGGATAGCAAGGGAAGAGGGCCTTAGGTTCGATACACCCGAAGAACTTTTGGACAGAAAGGATTTTCTATCCATCGTTGATAGGCACGTGGAAGAAAGAAACTCACACCTGGCAAGGGTGGAGACTATAAAGTATTACAGGATAATAAAAGAGCCTTTCTCCGAGGAAACAGGGGAGCTTACCCCGTCTTTAAAGGTGAAGCGCAAGTTCGTTACGGAAAAGTATCGTGACATAATTGAGGACATGTATCCAAATGATACCTGATAGCCTTTGGTTATGGGGCTAACAATTTTAAATCTATAGGAAAGGAGGAGCTTACATCCGTGGATGTCATTGAAGAAGGCGTAGGGAGGCTGTTGACCGACCCTGATCCGGACAATGCAAGGGAATTCTTCCGCAAGAAGTCCAGGAAGATGGTTGACAAGGTAATGAGCCTCAAGGATGCCATTGAGAAATTTGTGCATGACGGTGAATACCTTGCCATAGGTGGATTTGGCGCAATAAGGACACCTATAGCAGCCTGCCATGAGATAGTAAGGCAGGGCAGGAAGAACATGGGCTTTGCAGGCCATACATCAACACATGATTTTGAGGTGCTGAGCGCGGGCGAGGTATTCAACAGGGTGGATATTGCTTACATAATAGGCCTAGAGGCAAGGGGACTGTCTCCGTGTGCAAGGAGGTATATGGAGAGCGGCAAGGTGGAAATCACCGAGTGGACGAATTACAGCCTTGCTGCAAGGCTTAAGGCAGCTGCCATGGGTGTCCCCTTTGTGCCGACAAGAAACGTGCTTGGTACAGATACCTTTCATTACAGTGCGGGTAAGGTAGTAGAGTGTCCGTTCACTGGGAAAAAGCTCATGCTCCAACCAGCCCTTTACCCTGACATATCCGTGATACATGTGCACGAGGCAGACATATACGGGAATGCAAGGATAAAGGGTATCACCATATCAGACCTCGACCTTGCAAGGGCTTCAAAGAGGCTTATTATAACAACAGAACGCCTTATATCAAACGAGGAGATAAGGCGTGACCCATCACTTACATCCATTCCATTTTACCTTGTAGATGCTGTGTGTGAAGTGCGTTACGGTGCATATCCAGGTAACATGCCATATGAGTATTTCTCGGATGAAGAGCATCTCCAGGAGTGGCTCAAGGCAGAGCGAGATCCAGAGGTTTTCAAGGAATTTCTTAAACGCAACATATACGACTGCAAGAACCACGCAGAGTACATAGAATTACACGGGGGCATTGAGAAGATGAACGAGCTCAGGGCAAAGGAATTCCTTATTCACAAGGAGGCTAACAATGGCTGACTATAATGTGATGGAGATGATGATAACCGTTGCTGCAAGGGAGCTGGAGGACGGTGCAACCGTGGGTGTCGGTACAGGGGCACCTTGCGCAGCTGCCATGCTTGCTCAAAAGACAGGTTCCCCCAACCTGGTTATCATGTTCGAGGCAGGGGGTGTAAGCCCCTTACTCCCTGAGATGCCCATATCTGTGGGGGATTCCAGGACATTTTACAAGGCAGTGATGGCAAGCGGTATGTGCGATATCATGGAGACGTGTTGCAGGGGTTTTGTTGATTACACGTTTCTCGGAGGTGCACAGATAGACATGTATGGTAACCTCAATTCAACCCGCATCGGCCCTGACCACCAGAAGCCAAAAGTCAGGTTTCCTGGTAGTGGTGGTGCAAATGACTTTGCATCTTTCTGTTGGCGCATGATGGTCATTACACCACAGGACAAGAGACGCTTCGTGGAGAAGGTGGATTTTATCACAACCCCGGGGTGGCTTGAAGGAGGGGATTCAAGGGCGAAGTCGGGCCTGCCGCTTGGGGCTGGTCCATACAAGATAATCACCAACATGGGCGTTATGGACTTTGAACCAGAATCAAAACGTATGAGGGTGATCTCCATAAATCCTGGCTATTCCTTCAAGGATATACAGGACAATTGCGGGTTCGAGCTCTTAAAGGCACCAAAGATCGTTGAGACAAGGCCACCCACGGATGATGAGCTTAGAATACTCAGGGAAGAGGTGGATCCTTACCGCTACATAATTGGCAGATAGTAGCATTGACCTAGAAAGGAGGTCTTATGGCTTACAGGGTAGGAATCGTAGACGTTGCCATGACTCCAGGCCGGGAGTCAAAGGATAACTTCCTTGACCAGGTGTTTCACACGACCAAGGAGGTGCTGGACAA
>QMLJ01000067.1 GCA_003643935.1 Deltaproteobacteria bacterium
GGTGTTGTGCCCCCTACAATAAACCTCGATAACCCTGATCCCGAGTGTGACCTGGACTATGTGCCAAACACAGCGCAGAGATTAGATATGAAGTACTGCATGAACAACGCCTTTGGCTTCGGGGGGCAAAACATGAGTCTCGTTATAGGAAGGAATGATTCGTGAGGGTCGGTATTGCATGCGATCACGGTGGGTTTACCCTGAAATCGCACGTAGTGGAAGTGTTGGCTGAAAATGGATGTGACGTTATAGACATGGGCACAGATTCCTTTGAGTCTGTTGACTACCCTGATTTTGCCATTAAAGCCCTGGAATCACTGGCTAAAGGGGAGTGTGACAGGATAGTCTTGATGTGTGGTACAGGCATAGGCATGTCCATGTGTGCAAACAGGGTGAAAGGAGTGAGGGGAGGCCTGTGCCATGACTCTTACACGGCCCGGATGAGCAGATTGCATAACAATTCCAACTGTCTTATCCTGGGTGGGAGGACAACGGGCCCTGCCGTGGCAAGGGAAATAGTCCAGATCTGGCTGAACACCCCTTTTGAAGGTGGTAGGCATCAGCGCAGACTGGACAAACTAGAGAAAATACAAGATACAGTAAAAAGGGGAGCGTGATGAGGCATTTAAAAGATGTTGACGTGGATGTTTATTCAGCAATACAGGAGGAACTTTCCAGGCAGAGGAACAAGCTGGAGCTGATTGCATCCGAGAACATTGTTAGTGAAGCTGTGCTGGAGGCCCAGGGATGTGTAATGACGAACAAGTACGCTGAGGGATACCCTGGGAAGAGGTATTACGGTGGGTGCGAGTATGTTGATAAGGCCGAGGCCCTGGCAGTGGAGCGTGCAAAGGCACTATTTGGGGCAGAACATGCAAATGTACAACCTCATTCCGGAACGCAGGCAAATATGGCTGTATACTTTACTATAATGGAACCAGGTGACACGTACTTGGGCATGAACCTTTCCCACGGTGGGCATCTATCCATGGGTTCCCCGGTCAACTTCTCGGGAAAGATATACAATGTAGTGCCATATGGCGTGAGGAAGGATGATCATAGAATAGACTACGACCAGGTGAAGGACCTTGCAAGGAAGCACAGGCCCAAACTCATTATAGCAGGGGCCAGTGCCTATCCCAGGATAATAGATTATGCCAAGTTCAGGGAGATTGCCGACGAGGTGGGCGCATACCTGATGGTTGACATGGCACACATAGCAGGTCTGATTGCCGCGGGCCTGCATCCAAATCCAGTACCCTATGCCGACTTTGTTACCACGACGACCCACAAGACACTACGCGGTCCAAGGGGAGGCATGATCCTTTGCAAGGAGGAATTTGCAAAGAAGCTCAACTCAACGGTGTTTCCTGGCATGCAGGGTGGGCCTCTTATGCACGTGATAGCTGCCAAGGCAGTGGCATTAAAAGAGGCAATGAGCGAGGATTTCAACGCGTATCAGGCACAGATTGTAAAGAATGCAAAGGCCATGGCTGATGTGCTTATTCAGAACGGGTTTGATCTGATATCAGGGGGTACTGACAATCACCTAATACTAGTTGACCTTAACAACAAGGGTTTGACAGGAAAGGAAGCAGAGGCATACCTGGATGAGGCATGGATAACCGTAAACAAGAATACCATTCCCTTTGAAACAAGGAGTCCGTTTATTACCTCAGGTATAAGGATAGGTACGCCTGCCATAACTACGCGTGGCATGAAGGAAGACGAAATGAGGGAAATAGCAACCATGATAGCCAGTGTCATTGATTCAAGGGGGGATAAGAAGGTGATAGATACCGTGAGGGAAGGTGTAAAGGAACTCACAGAGAGATTTCCGATATACCAGGGTATGTAGATCATGAAATGTCCCCGATGTTCTGGGGTCAGGGACAAGGTCATACAGTCCAGACTCAGCCGCGACGGCTCATCTATAAGGCGCAGGAGGCAATGTCTTAACTGCGGTTACCGTTTTACTACCTACGAAAGGATAGAAGAATTTACACCGGTTGTTATAAAAAAAGACGGAACTAGGCAGGCCTTTATGCCTGAGAAGATAGTCTCCGGGATTATGAAGGCCTGCGAAAAAAGACCTGTAAGCATGGATGATATAGAGGCGATAAGGGATTCCATTATACAGGAGATACAATCTGGAGGCGAAAAGGAAGTATCGTCTTCCTTTGTTGGGGAGAAGGTCATGAACGCACTCCATGAACTGGATCCTGTTGCATACGTGAGGTTTGCTTCTGTCTACCGGGAATTCAAGGATGTCGACGAGTTCATGGATGAGATAAGGCACTTTATAAAGAACAAGAACGATATTTGACTAATGACATGATGCAAGATACTTTAAGAGAAGATAGGGTCTTCATGGGGCAGGCAATAAGGCTTGCCATGAAAGGCCTTGGTAGGACCGCACCGAATCCACCTGTGGGCTCTATCATAGTGGATAAGGGTAAGGTTGTAGGTGAAGGATTTCATCCAAAAGCAGGCATGCCCCATGCAGAGGTCTATGCATTAAGGGCTGCAGGGGAAGCTGCAAGAGGTGCGAGTATGTATGTAACCCTTGAGCCCTGCGTTCACCATGGTAAGACCCCGCCGTGCGTGGATGCCATAATATCAGCAGGGATAAAGAGGGTCGTTATAGGTGCAGCAGATCCGAATCCAGTAGTTAAAGGTAAGGGGATAGAGAAGCTAAAGGCACATGGCATAGATGTCAGCCTTGGCGTGATGCAACAAGAATGCGAAGAGCTTATAAGCTGGTATACCAAATGGATGGTGTACAAGAGACCTTATGTAATCCTGAAGGCGGCCATGACACTTGATGGAAGGATAGCAACGGCCACTGGCGACTCCAAATGGATAACATCTGAAGAGTCCAGGAAGATGGTCCATGAACTGAGAAATCAAGTAGATGCGGTACTGGTTGGCATAGGTACGGTAATAAAGGATGACCCTTTACTCACGTGCAGGATACCCGGGGGAAGGGATCCGCTCAGGGTGGTAGTGGACAAAGACCTTGAAATCCCCCCGGATGCCAAGTGTGTAGGCAAAGGGTGCCTGGTATTTACCCTCAAGGACCTAGGTGAAAGGAAAGACCTTTCTGCCAATGGCGCAAGCCTGGTAAGGCTTGACATGGATACAGAGGGGAGGATCCCTTGGGACGACATGCTTGCCTACCTGGGGCGCATGGGTTTGCATGCACTGATGGTGGAAGGAGGTAGCAGTATCAACTCGTCTATCCTTAAGGCGAGAAAGGTGGACAGGATACTTGCCTTTATTGCACCGAAGATCATGGGTGGGGGACTACCTGTTGTGGACTGGGACTCTCCTGACAGGGTGGAGGATGCCAGGCGTGTTCGAATAACCGGTGTAAAGACGGTCGGTGCAGATGCGCTCATTGAAGCGGTAACAAGGACATAGGGGCCATAGATGTTTACCGGGATTATAGAGGCCGTGGGCACTGTCTTAGGTGTTAAGGCATATGGTAAGGGTTACGAGCTGAAGGTGGATTCCTCCCTTGACCTTTCCGGGGAGAAAGTGGGCGATAGCATTGCAGTTGACGGGGTCTGCCTGACCGTGACCTCCATTGATAAAGGTGTGTTCAGCGTTATTGCATCCCAGGAAACTCTCTCCAGGAGTACGCTCTCACTGTGCAGGCCTGGACAGAAGGTAAACATAGAGCGGGCACTAAGGCTATTTGACCGCCTGGGGGGTCATATAGTGCTGGGGCACGTTGACACCATGGGACAAATCAAGGAAAAGACCAGGACAGGTGAGTCCACAGGGATAAAGGTGACTTTTGACAAGCGGTTTGCCAAGTATGTAATAGAAAAGGGATCTGTTGCCATAGACGGAATCTCTCTGACCATAAACAGTGTAGAGGATTCAGTGATCGAGGTAAACATAATACCTCACACAGCTGTATCGACTTCCTTGACACTTAAAAGACCGGGTGATAGTGTGAATATTGAATTCGACATCCTAGGGAAATACGTGGAGAGCCTTCTGGGCCATGGAAAGGATAAGAGACTGGAAGACCTGCTGAAGAAGCAGGGAATGATGTGAGAATAGGCGTCTGGCGCTGGGAAAACCATGGGGTTTTACAACGGACAACGCAAGGAACGAGAGGTTGGGGGCGAGTGAGACCCAGCAGGAATTATTATAGCAATTAAAGATAATGGTCTTAGAGTAAAGGACAAAAGGGAGAGAGAAGATGCCAACATGCAGTGTGGAAGAGGCACTGGAAGAACTGCGCAACGGCAGGATGATAGTCCTTGTTGATGACGAGGATAGGGAGAACGAGGGCGACCTCACCATGGCTGCGCAATTCGTTACCAAGGATGCCATAAACTTCATGGCAAAGTACGGCAGGGGCTTGATCTGTCTTGCCTTGGACCAGTCCATAGCAGATAGGCTAGACCTGCCCATGATGGTAAGGGACAACACGAGTCGTTTCGGGACTGCCTTTACCGTGTCCATAGATGCCAAGGAAGGTATTACAACAGGTATATCTGCTGCAGACAGGGCAGTTACCATAAGAAAGGCCGTTGAAGATGGAACAAGGCCTGACGATTTGGTAAGACCCGGCCACGTGTTTCCCCTGAGGGCAAAGAAGGGCGGGGTGCTTGTAAGGACAGGCCAGACAGAGGGTTCCGTTGACCTCTGCAAGATGGCAGGGCTCAAGCCGGGAGCAGTAATCTGCGAGATTATGAAGGAAGATGGTACTATGGCCAGGAGGCCTGACCTTGAGGTGTTTGCAAAGCAGCATGGTCTGAAGATATGCACGGTAGCGGACGTAATAGCTCACAGGATAAAGACGGAGACGCTGGTAAGAGAGGTTGTAAGGGCGAGTTTACCCACAAAGTATGGTGATTTCGACCTGGTTGGATTTGATAACGACATAGATCACAAGGAGCACGTGGCACTCGTGAAGGGCGATATAAGCCCGGACGATCCGGTACTCGTGAGGGTCCACTCCGAGTGCCTTACAGGTGATGTCTTTGGATCAAGAAGATGCGACTGCGGTGAACAGCTGCATAATAGCATGATGATGATTGAAAAGGAAGGCAAGGGTGTAATCGTTTACATGAGGCAGGAGGGCAGGGGTATAGGGCTGATAAACAAGCTCAGGGCATATCACCTCCAGGAGAACGGCAAAGACACGGTAGAGGCCAATATAGAACTAGGCTTTCCTCCTGACCTGCGGGATTATGGCCTGGGTGCACAGATCCTGGTTGCCCTTGGTGTAAAGAAAATGAGGCTAATGACGAACAACCCCAAGAAGATAATAGGCCTTGAAGGTTACGGCCTTGAGATAGTGGAAAGGGTTCCCATAGAGATTCCACCCAACGATAAAAACAAGGATTACCTGAAGACAAAGAAAGATAAGATGGGGCACATCCTGGAGGTGGTGTAGATGGCAAAGTCAGTTGAAGGGAAGCTCACCGGGAAGGGGAAAAAAGTTGCACTGGTTGTAAGCAGATTCAATAACTTTATAACAGAGAGGCTGGTGGATGGTGCCTTGGATGCCCTCTTGAGGCATGGTGTCAAGGACGATGATATCTCAATCTTCAGGGTGCCCGGCTCGTTTGAGATACCACCTGTTGCAAGGCGGCTGGCTGCAAGCGGGACATTTGACGGCATACTCTGCCTGGGTGCAGTGATAAGGGGGTCGACTCCACACTTTGATTACATATCCTCAGAGGTTAGCAAGGGCATCGCTCAGGTTGCGCTTGCCTCAAACTGCCCTGTTATATTCGGGGTATTGACTACTGATACCATAGAACAGGCCATTGAGAGGGCAGGCACGAAATCAGGTAACAAGGGGTTCGATTCCGCTCTAGGCCTTATCGAGATGATGGATCTGTATTCAAGACTCTGACATGGGACATGAAGATCAGATCAAAGGCCAGAGAGGTAGCATTGCAATACCTCTATCAGATAGACATAACTAGGGCGCATACGGAGAAAACCCTCAGCGAATTTGTTGATAACTTCGTGACAGACAAGAGGGTACTTCCCTATGCCATTGAGTTGATCCAGGGCGTTTGCTCCCACCTCTCAGATATCGATAGCATGATAGATAAGGTATCAGAGAACTGGAGTGTAATGCGAATGGCGAGCATAGATAGAAATATCCTGAGGATATCTGCATATGAACTTCTCTACAGTCCTGATATACCTTACAAGGTAGCGATAAACGAAGGCATAGAGCTGGCAAAACGTTTTGGGTCACCCAATTTCCCACCGTTTGTTAACGGAGTGCTTGACAGGCTTAAAGATAGGGATCGTTTAGGATGAAGATCATCGTGGATGTACGTCCCATCGAGGAGATCCATTGCCATACACTGGGCCTATGGCATTTCAGCGACGAGAAGCCTTTGATGGGCATAACAGGAGTGGTGGATTGGTACCTAGATGCCAATTTATCCCGCCTGGTGATATCCGGCAAGATAACTGGACAGTGGGCAGAAAAGGTACTTGTTGCCGGCATTGGAGGCATGGTGGCAGGCAACATACTCGTGGTGGGACTTGGAAAGATTAGCGAGTTCGACGAGGGTCGCATATCTCTGGCATCAGGATACATGGCATCTAGTGCACTTGGCTTGGGTTTAAGCAATATATGCATGACCTTGCCCGGGGATGGTCTTGA
>QMLJ01000068.1 GCA_003643935.1 Deltaproteobacteria bacterium
AGACCATGTTGAGACCTCCCCCTTAGCTGGCCCATTATGATGTCAGCCCATGGCCCTGCAACATTCATGGTTATCTCGCCCTCTATGTTGTAAACCCTGTCTGTAAGGATATCCCTTACAACAACACCCCTCACAGTATCACCATCCCTGATTATATCCTCTACCTTTGTATAATTGGCGATGTCAGCCCCGTATTCGCAAGCTGACAGGACAAATTCTAATACAAGCCTTTCCGGCGAGTACATCTGGCAGTCGTAGTAGAGGACCGCACCTTTAAGATCCTTGGGGTTAATGCCGGGCTCTAGCTCAAGTGTCTTTTCAACGCTCAGCTTTTCATGAGCAGGTATCTTCTTGTCATCATCATCCAGCCATTTCCTATCATAGGAAAGGGTATCATAAAATACCATGGCCGATACAATGGCCGGCAATCCCCTTACACCCCATCCGTATGCAGGAAATATGAATGGGATCGGGTAAACCAGGTGCGGGGCTATTATCTCCATTATCCGCCTCTCCTGGAGCGATTCCCTGACAAGTCCCAGCTCCATATGCTTGAGATACCTTAGCCCACCGTGTACCAGCTTGGACGTTGCAGAACTGGTTGCAGACCCGAAATCTCCCTTTTCAATGAGGGCAACCTTAAGTCCCCTCAAGCTAGCGTCCCACGCAACGCTGGCGCCGGTAATACCACCACCTATTATAATAAGATCGTACCTTTTGTTAGACATCTGCTCAACATCTCTCTTCATCCCAGTCACCACCTTTAACTTTAGTTTTAGTTAAGCACCTACTATAATGTTTTGTACTATACCATATTACAGATCACACGTAAAAATTATTGTGCAAATGTACCATACAGACCAGCATTGTTCTGGCCCTTAATGGCTTGATGCATCTGGTACGTTCTGTTATCCTATGCATGCCGCTAATAGCTTGTGTATCTATATAGTGGGTTAAGGAGGTATATAAAATGGACCTCGGGCTCAAGGACAAGATAGCGCTTGTAGCGGGGGCAAGCAAGGGCCTTGGCCTTGCCGTGGCAGAGGCACTGGGCATGGAAGGTGCAAAGGTCGCCATATGCTCAAGGAACAAGGACAATCTCGAAAAAGCTAGAAGGGGGCTTGAAGATCTCGGAATCGAGGTATTCAGTATACAGGCAGATGTAAGTGTGCCAGAGCAGGCCCAGACATTTGTTACGGACTCGGCAAAACACTTTGGGGGTGCAGATATACTAATAAACAATGCAGGCGGTCCACCGGCCATGCTGTTCGAGGAAACAGATAAAGATATATGGGAACAGGGATTCAGGCTAAATCTCCTCAGTACAATAATAATGACAAGGACCGTCATTCCTTACATGAAAGAAAAGATGTGGGGTCGCATAGTGAATATGACTTCCATTGCAGTAAAGCAGCCCATAGACGGCCTTATCATATCAAATACAGTTAGGTCTGGGGTTATAGGCCTTGCAAAGACCCTGAGCAGGGAACTTGCATCATACAATATAACGGTAAACAATGTGTGCCCGGGATACTTCCTTACATCAAGGGTATCAGGCCTGGCCAACAAGATTGCAGAAAAGACAGGTGGAGACCCATCAGACGTAATAAAAACATGGGAAAAAGACATACCTCTCGCCAGGATGGGGGAGCCCAAGGAGCTAGGCGCCCTTGTGTGTTTCCTATGCTCTTCAAGTGCAGCCTACATAACAGGCACATCCATACAGATAGACGGTGGCCTGTACAGGGGACTGCTTTAGCTCTTGGAATTCAGGTCAACTAATTGGTTTCAAAATAGTTTTAAAACATCGGATTCTCTTTTTAGTTATAGAGTCATTTATCCTCGTCATACGGAGAGAGCAGATATTCCACGGCAAGCCTGCCGACCCTTATTGTTGTCTCGTAGCCATCAATGGCAGAAGAGACTGTGCCAATTCCCAAGGGCAGTAACCTCCATCTTTTTCTAGGAGGAAACAACCGGTTGAACAATTTTTTTATGCCCTTATTCAGGTATTTCTGTGGTAATGTATTCATGAGGTAGTTTCTTGCCACGAAATCAGTATCCACCACCACGGGGTCATCTGCTATTCTATATGCCTTTCCCAATATGCCAAGTATGACCTGTTTTAGCCTATCCCTATCTCCTAATACAGGATGATCAAACAAATGTGCCAACATAAGTACCAACAGAACTGACTGGTCCAGCATGAGAAAGTTCTCTGCACCAATCAGCCAGAAGGAAATCACTGTACCTATGCCTGGAAATACAGATGGCAAGTTGACTACTGCATTCTTTACTGCCTGCCCCTGGGCCATCTCTTCCACGATATCCCAGGCAATGACTTTCATATCTTCGTCTTGCCTGGCCTTTTTTATTGCTCTGGCCTTTCTGGCTGCACGTCTACGATTACCGTCTATAAGATTGTCCAAGAGCACTTGGAACTTTTCCGCCATCCTAGATATCATGTCCATCTGACTGATCCTCGTGAAATACAAAGCTTAATCCCATTGACACATATTATTTTTTAATAATATACAATACCAGTAATTGCAAACATCAGAGAGCTTAAAAATTTTTATTTAAGTTATTATAGAAACATATGGTACAATTCAGGTAAAGGCCTTGATTGTGCAAACTCTTATCCGGGGGGATTTTTCATGGGGATAAAATCCATAGAGGAATTGGAACTCAAAGACAAAAAGGTTTTAATAAGGGTTGACTTTAATGTGCCACTTTCTGGCTCCTCTGAGATAACTGACGATTCACGTATAAGAGCGGCCATCCCAACCATTGAATATGCCATGAAACAACAGGCCAGAGTTATACTTATGTCACACCTTGGCAGGCCCAAAGGCAAGGTCGTAAAGGAGATGAGTCTTGTGCCTGTTGCAAGGAGACTATCTGAACTGCTAGGAACGAGCGTCCACATGGCACCCGATTGCATTGGCCCAGAGGTTAGAAAGATGGCAGATGAGCTCAGGCCATCCGGGGTATTACTGTTGGAAAACCTGAGGTTCCACATAGGGGAAGAAAAAAACGATCCCCGATTTGCAAAGGAACTGGCATCTCTGTGTGAGGTTTATGTTAATGATGCATTTGCTACCGCCCACAGGGCACATGCATCTAACGTGGGCATATGCAAATATGTAAAAGACAAGGCAGCAGGTTTCCTTATGCTGAGGGAGTTGGAGTACATAGAAAAGGCCATTGGGAACCCTAAAAGGCCCTTTGCGGCTGTCATAGGTGGGTCCAAGGTCTCGGGCAAACTAGAGGTCATTGAAAACCTCGCGGACAAGGTTGACAAGCTGATAATAGGCGGTGGCATGGCCTTTACATTCGTGAAGGCACTCGGCCAGGAGGTGGGAAGATCCCTGGTTGAAGAAGACCTGGTGGAGACAGCAGTAGATATCATGAAAAAGGCGAGATCAAGGGGTGTGAAACTTTACCTGCCTGTTGATTGCGTCTGTGCACCCAGGCCAGAGAGCAATGCAAAGCCTTTAATCAGGACCATACAAGAAATCCCTCCAACACTTATGGGCCTGGATATCGGACCTGCAACATCGACCCTGTTTGCTGAAGCCTTAAGTGATTGCGCCACCATAGTTTGGAACGGTCCCATGGGGGTATTCGAAATAGATGCCTTTGCTTCAGGTACCTTACAAATAAGCAACTCAATTGCATCTTCAAACGCATTGACTATTGTGGGTGGCGGTGATACAGATGCTGCACTTAGCAAAAGCTCCAACGAGGACAAGGTGGATTTTGTGTCAACGGCAGGTGGTGCCTTCCTGGAGATGCTGGGTGGAAAGAAACTGCCAGGTGTTGAGGCGCTGAGGTAGTAAAAAGAGGGTATCAGGATAAAGGCACAGAGTTTTAGCCGATGGGCAAAAACCATAGGGTTTTACAACGGATCACGGACAATCGGCCACGGACAGTGCTGTAGCTTGGGTTGAGGGGTGAGACCCAACAAGCACTAAAAAGTTATGAAAAAAGGAAACAAGGGCATGGGGAAGCTGGACACGGGGGACAGGTAAAAGGCAAGGGAAAAGCAGATGGAGTTAGAGAGGATTGAAGAGATATATAGCTGTTATGCAGGACACCTGCCACTCTTATACCTTGTACCCTATACCTTAAACCTTATACCTTTCTACCACGACCCACGGAGGCACACATGAGAAGACCAGTTATTGCCGGAAACTGGAAGATGCACAAGGAGTTCAGCGAAGTTGTATCGTATGCTACGAGGTTTGCCAAGGCAATATCCGATGTAAGGGATAGTGATATAATCATATGCCCGCCATTCATATACCTACGTACCCTTGTCGAGGCATTTAAAGACACGCCCGTAAGCGTGGGTGCTCAGATGATGTATTGGGAGGACAAAGGTGCATACACCGGTGAGATAAGCGGGCCGATGTTAAAGTCTACCGGAGTAGAATACGTGATTATTGGTCATTCAGAGAGAAGGCAATACTTTGGCGAGACAGATGATACTGTAAATCTCCGCATAAAGGCAGCCCTAAGGAACCATATCATTCCAATATTGTGTGTTGGAGAGACATTGGAACAACGGGAAAACTCAGAGACCTTTGACGTGATTGACAGGCAGCTGCTCCAAGGTCTTGATAGTCTTGAAGCAGCATCAGCAGAATCCATCATTGTTGCTTACGAGCCTGTGTGGGCAATAGGGACAGGGAAGACAGCCACACCCGAGATAGCCCAGGAGGTCCACGAAAGGATAAGGCATGTTTTATCATCCATGTTCGGAAGCCACACTGCCGAAGAAATTCGTATACTGTACGGTGGCAGCGTAAAGCCTGACAATGTAGATGAACTAATGAGGCAGAAGGACATAGACGGTGCCCTGGTAGGAGGTGCAAGCCTCGATCCTGAATCTTTTGAGCGTATAGTAAGGTATAAGGAGTAATCAAGATGCAGACATTTATTATCACAATATTCATATTGGTCTCTATAGCACTTATCGTGGTTGTGCTTTTACAGTCCGGTAAGGGTGCTGACATAGGCGCTGTATTCGGCGGTGCAGGGGGGCAGGCATTGTTTGGTAGCTCGGGCCCAGTGGATTTCTTAAACAAGGCTACCTGGGTACTTGCCATTATCTTCATGATCCTTGCCCTTACAATAGGATACTTCGGATTTAAAAGGCCTCAGAAAAGCATAATGGATACAGGCCAAGGGGCCGGGACTAAACCACCGATAAGCCAGCCTGCAGCCCCACCGGGGAAATAGATTGGATATTGGTATTACCCTGCGTCAAGCCTTCATCTGAGGCTTATTCTACCTGCACCTCAACCACCTGCTACATAGCAGCCTGACGCCTGATTTACATAACAAGTTGCTACCCTTTGCATTTAAATGTATATAGAGTCAAACTGTTTGCCTGGAGGAAACCAATGAAGATATGCATGATAGGCGCTGGCTACGTAGGTCTGGTGACCGGTGCATGCTTTGCAGAGATGGGAAACGATGTAATATGTATAGAGGAGAACGAAGACAAGGTAAGGATGCTTAAGGACAGCAAGGTGCCTATCTATGAACCAGGGCTAAAGGAAATCATAGAAAGGAACGTCAGCGAGGGTAGGCTTTCTTTCTCACAGGACATAGCAGATGGTGTACGGAGTAGCCTTGTATGTTTCATTACAGTTGGCACGCCCCTTGATGATGATGGGTCTGCGGACTTAAAGTATGTACTTCGCGTTGCAGGTCAGATAGGAGACATCATGAACGACTATAAGATAGTTGTGGACAAGTCTACTGTTCCCGTAGGAACTGGAGAGATGGTGAGGGAGGTCATCCGACAACGTCTTGAGAAAAGGGGCCTGTCTCACATTGAGTTTGATGTTGTTTCAAACCCGGAATTCCTAAAAGAGGGTAATGCGGTGCAGGATTTCATGAGACCTGAGAGGGTGATCGTGGGTACGGATAACATCCGCACAGCCGAGATAATGAAGGCCCTCTATGAACCCTTTGTTAGGACAAGTAACAATCCTGTACTCATAATGGACATAAGGAGCGCAGAACTGGCAAAATATGCGTCCAACGCCTTTCTTGCCACGAAGATAACCTTTATGAACGAGCTTGCTATCTTGTGTGACAAGGTGGGTGCAGATATATTCCAGGTGAGAGAAGGAATGGGGACTGACTCCCGCATAGGGCCAAGATTCTTGCTCGCTGGGGTGGGCTATGGTGGGTCCTGTTTTCCCAAGGATATACAGGCCCTTATAAAAACGAGCAAGAATAAAGGCCATACCCTTGAGATATGCGAGGCAACTTACAGGGCAAACCAGAGGCAAAAGTTATACTTTGCAGAAAAGATAGTGTCCTTCTTCAAGGAAAAGGGACTTGTCCCTGTAGATGTCAATATAGCAATATGGGGTCTTACCTTCAAGCCCAAGACCGATGACGTTAGGGAGGCCCCGGCCATAGATATCATCAGGATACTCCTTGAGAAGGGGTTCAACATAAGGGCATATGACCCCCAGGGAATGGATAATGCTAGGGCCATCCTAGGTGACAGCATTGCATATGCGGATGATCACTACACCATGCTGAAAGGCGCTGATGCCTTGGCCATAGTAACCGAGTGGAACATGTTCAAGAGTCCTGACATGAAACGGGTAAAAGAACTCATG
>QMLJ01000069.1 GCA_003643935.1 Deltaproteobacteria bacterium
AACAGGTTGCAAGGCTGGGCTTAAGCTATCTCAGCTGTACAAGGGCTGATAGGCCTTTTGTGTTCATGGAAAATGGAATGCTAGAGATACCATCAAACCTGCCTTGTATAGAGGAGGTGGGCACCTCGCGTGTAATCCAAGAGCTGGACAGGAGAAAAGACTCTGGCCTACCCCAGGTCCTACCTGTCCACGCCGAGGTGGAGGGCGGCATGTATTTGGACGACTTTCGTAGGGTAATAGATACGGCTTCTAGATGCGAATATAGATTTGTTCGGCTCTGTGAAATTGAAAGTTCCCTGGACAGGGATAACATTGAGATAAGAGAGTTGAAAGAGGCTCTTCTTCCAGGCCGTGCATTTAAGTGCGCTGTGTAGAGGAGTATGGAGCCATGAGGGCTGTTGTACAAAGGGTGACAAGAGCAAGCGTAATAATAGATAAGGCCTTGTTTTCCTCTATAGGCTATGGCCTCTGCTGTCTCGTGGGTATTGAAAGAGGGGATAATGACAAGGATATAGATTATATTGCGGACAAGATCTGTGGTCTTAGGATATTCAGTAATAAAGATCAAAAGATGAACCTAAGCGTCTCCGATGTAGGGGGTGAGATTCTTTTGATATCTCAATTCACCCTGCTTGGCGATGCAAGGAAGGGAAGAAGGCCATCTTATATCTTGGCAGAGTCACCAGATAGGGCAAATGCCCTTTTTGAAACCCTTGTAGATAAGGTTAAAGAGATATCCCCATGCAGGGTTACATCAGGCAAATTTAAGGCCATGATGGATGTTGAAATCATAAATCAAGGACCTGTAACAATACTCCTGGACAGCAGGAGGGTCTTTTAGACCCTCCTGGTCTGATTGTCTGATTGCGTTATCTGTACGCATTAATCTTCTTTAAAAGCTGGGACTCAGGCATTGCACCTATGATATCCCCTACCTTCTTGCCATTTTTAAACACGAGAAGATTTGGAATAGACCGTATTCCGAACTTCGCCGCTGTGTTCGGATTGCTATCTACATCAAGCTTGCCAAATGTTATCTCTCCCTTAAGCTTCTTGGCGAGCTTCTCCACGATAGGGCTAATCATCCTACATGGTCCGCACCACTCTGCCCAGCAATCGACAACTAAAAACGGGTACTTGGCAACGGCCTTGTCTATTGTCTTGTCAGTCAATACAACTGGATAATCAGGTTGATCCACCAATTCCTCCATTTTCTTTGCAGCCTCCTCTTCTTCTCTGAGTATGTCTTGTGCACGGCTTGAGCCGTACTTAAGGACCTGGTTTACAAAGCTAGATTCCTGTTGAACACCAATTGTGATAGAAGACATATCTCCGTTGATCACTTGCTGTGGTACTGATGATACGCCGAAGCTCCTGGCACGATCCATAACCTCCTGGGCCTCTATGCACCTGGATGTAACCTTCCCAGGCGCCGCAATGGCTATCTGGTTGATAAGCAAAACTGCTCTTGGACAATAGGGACAGCTCGGAGTGACGTATGATTCCAGCAGGGTCTCTTTATCTATATGTCTTAATTTCTCGATAGAGGAGGGGCTCAGCATGCTGTCTGCCCTTGACACCATGGATATGGTCTCAATGAAACCGCTGGCTTCGTAGCCTGCCGGTGCTCCCCAGTACTGTATAGAATAACCCTTGTCCTGTCCTATTAGTATTGTGGGGGATACCTGTATTCCAAGTTCCTGTGCATCTTTGCCATACATGTCCATGTCTATTAATTTTATCTTTGGGCTTATGTCTGCCAGTTCTTCCAAAAATTCCCTTGTAAATCGGGTATATTCGCTGTTATCCGTCCCTGTTATTATATTACTCGAGAACAATTTTATGTCCACTTCGTCCTTGAGTTCTTCCTTGAATTTGTCTTCCAGTTGTTTTCTGGTCTTGTCGTCAAGCAGCATGTCTCTATCTCCATATTTTATTTTTCTGGTGCCTTGTCGTACGATGTACCCTTGAGGTCCTCCACATAGTGCTGGGCCGCGAATGCTGCCGTTGCACCATCCCCGCACGCCGTAACTACCTGTCTCAATATCTTATCCGTGCAGTCACCACATGCAAATATGCCTGGTTTGGAAGACTGCATATTCTTGTCTACCTTGATATAGCCCTTTTGGTCCAGGTCTACGTGGTTCTTAACCAGCTCAGTGTTTGGATTCAGCCCGGTGAATATAAAGACACCGTCTGTCTTGATCTCCGTTAATTCATCAGGGGATTTGACGTTTTTCAGTCTTACCCCTGTAACAAAGTTGTCTCCCAGGATTTCATCCACAACAGAGTTCCAAGAGAAGCTTATCTTTGGATTTTGGAATGCCCTCTCCTGTAATATCTTTGTTGCACGAAGCCTATCCCGCCTATGCACTATTGTTACCTTGCTGGCAAACTTAGTTAGGTAGAGCGCCTCCTGTATCGCGGTGTCACCACCCCCTACCACAACAACTTCTTTGTCCATGTAGAAAGGCGCGTCGCAGGTTGCACAGTAGGAGACTCCCTTGCCTGCGAACTCCTGTTCACCAGGCACTCCGAGTTCTGCATAGGTTGCACCGGTTGCTATAATAAGAGAAAGGCCTTGATAAGTGGTTTCCCCTGTATCTGCTTCCCAGACCGTGACGCCAGCTATGTTCCTTTCCGTGATGGTGCTTATATCTCCATCCACGAGCTCAAGGCCGAACTTAACGGCATGTTCCTTCAACCTGTCTATCAGTTCAAAGCCTGATATGCCGTCTGAAAAACCCGGATAATTCTCTATCATGTCAGTAATGGTTATTTGTGAGGGGGTAAAGGAGCTTTCTATGAGAACTGTTTTGAGCCTTGCTCGTGAGGCGTATAGACCCGCGGCAAGCCCTGCAGGTCCACCACCTATTATGATTACATCGTATGCGCTCTCCAATCGTGTCATTCTATCTTCCCACCTTCTTATATTCAATCAGTTGAAACACCTTTTCCATGAGTTCGGGTTCTGTTAAATAATAACACCTAGTATTGCCTTTCTTTATACAGTCCACGAGGCCATGCAGCTTTAACAGGGAGAGGTGCTGCGATACATTAGCCTGTGTTATGCGTACACAGCTTTCCACCTCACCCACACATTTTTGCCCCTCGTAAAGTTCCTTCATAATCCTGAGCCTTACAGGATTACCCAGAACCTTAAAAAAGGCAGCTGCTTTTTCTAAGTCTACCTTGGCCACGCGTCCTCTTAGTATATAAGTATATTTCAATGTACTTATATACTATAACCTTATATCTGTCAAGCCCTCTTAGTGGTTTTAGGTGTTAAAATTTTCTATTGAGTGATAATGAGGCTTTCTTTATGCCTTCTTTAGCCCTTGCTATTGTCTCCTCGGCGGTGCAATATGCAAATCTGACGTAACCTTTTCTTCCGAATCCTGTACCAGGTACAGCAAGTATCCTTTCTTTCTGCAGTGCCTTTGTAAACTCCAAATCGTCAGGTACAGGTGACTTGACAAATAGATAGAACGCACCCTCGGGCGGGGCATATTCCAGGCCTATGTCGTCTAATATTGATACAAGAAGGTCCCTACGTCTTTTGTATACGCCTATATCCACGCTTATGTCTATACAGTGAGCCAGGACCCTCTGCATCAATGCAGGGGCATTGACGAAGCCGAGTATCCTGGTGGATAAAATAAGGCCATCAATAAGGTCATTCTTGTCCCTTACCCCGGGTCCCACTGCTATGTAGCCTATTCTTTCACCGGCAAGTGATAGCTCCTTTGATGCAGATGTTACCACTATAGAATTAGAAAATATTTTTAGTATGGGGGGCACCTTGAGACCGTCATATACGAGCCTCCTGTATGGTTCGTCAGATATAACGAGTATGTCCGGATGGGAAGCAAGCACATTTTTAATCTCTAAGAGCGTGGTTTCACTATAGACCCTTCCTGTGGGGTTATTGGGTGAATTTATTATGATGGCCTTTGTCCTTGGGGTGATGTTTTTCCCCAGGTCCTCGGCATCTGGGAGAAGTTCAGAGTTGCTCTCAGAGCATACCAGTGTTCCACCGTGGTTCTCAACGTAAAACCTGTATTCAACGAAGTAGGGGGCTATGGCAATGATCTCGTCACCCGGGTCGGTTATTGCCTTTAGCACAACGTTCAGACCACCCCCTGCCCCGCAACTCATGATGATGTCCTCGGCACTCAGGTCTACTTCCTGTATCTGAGTTGCAAATTCTGCTATCCTCTCCCTTACATCCATGTAACCGGCATTAGGCATGTAGCCGTGGGGTGTATTTATATCTTTTGCTACCTCAGCCATGTAGTCTATGGCAACCCGAGGGGGTTCCAGGTCAGGATTTCCCAGGCTGAAGTCATATACATTTTCTGGTCCATGTATTGATTTGAGTCTTGCCCCCTCCTCAAACATCTTTCTTATCCAGGACGACATCTTAGAGTATTCAGCGATCCTTTTTGATACTAGCATAAATACCCCCATGTAAAGTTTTTGCTATCTTAAGGTCGTATATCAGGATAATAAGATAAAGTACAGCGCGTCTAAAGTCTAGAGGTGCAGGCGTCGATTATGTAACTACTATGAATGGATATCCATGTGCCATAAGATTTTATAGGTATTGAGCAAATACAAATATGATGATATCCAAGTGATATTATGGAAGATATTACACGTGAGAGAATAGAATGGGCCAAGGATATACTTGGGATTGGTGATGTAGTTACATACAATGAGGTGGTCCAGCAGTGGAGAAGACTTGTCAAGAAACTTCATCCTGACGTGGGCGGGGATGATAAAAAAATAAGGGATGTCAACGAGGCGAAAAACATTATATTAAGGTTCATAAGGAATTGCCCGTGTAGCCTAGAAGCGAAAGATGGCTCTGACTGGTGGGATAGGCGTTTTGGGAAACTCTGGAAAGAAAAGTAGGAATTCAGGTCTTATATTCCTTGTATTACTTGCCTTATTGGTTTTCGGGGTCTTTTACAACACACTTGATAATGCCCCCACCAACTGGGATGATCCGGCTATATTCAGAAATTCTATGCTTCATGGCATCTCTATCCCCCACCTTAAAAGTGCATTGTCTTATCATGTAGGGAGTGCCTATCAGCCAATAAGGGACCTTTCATACATGCTTGATTTCTCCTTGTGGGGTAAGAAAGTAATACTCGGCCTGCACCTGGACAATATACTGCTGTACTACCTGATGCTTGTTGCGTGCTGGTTTTTCTTGAAGGAGCTGTTCATGGCATTCTCCTTAAAAAGGGGTAGCGCCTTGAGATGGGCCACCTTTTCCACGACCATCTATGCCCTTCATCCCGTTCATGTGGAGAGTGTTGCCTGGCTTTTTGCAAGAAAGGAACCTCTGCTTGGGATATTTACTTTTCTCAGCCTATATTTCTTTTTAAAGGCGCGCAAGGGGGGTGCACGTTATCTTGTTATAAGCCTGGTATGCTTCATACTTGCCCTCTTATCCCAGCCCACCTCCTTGGTCATACCTGCTGTGGCAATGGTTATGGATATTCTTTTATTAAAAAAACAGGAAAACCTTTATGCCCTGAGAAGGCGGCTTGTTATATACCTGGTCCTCTTTGCCATAGCGCTTCCTTTAACTGGTTTGCTATTGTACTCTATGGCAAGAATAGGCGGGATAAAACCTTACCATGGCGGATCTTTCTGGACCAACCTTCTTGCAGTGTCCCAGATCCTGGCAACATACATAAAGCTCATTGGCTTTACGATAAATTACGCTGCGGATTATCCAATCAGACTCTACACAGACATGCATGCATGGTGGACGTGGTTTTTCATATGTGTACATGTGACAATTATTGGAAGTGTTATATGGGCCTATGTAATGGGCAGGTATATCTACGTATTCTTTGTATTGTGGTTCTATATATTCCTATTTCCTGTCTCTCACATATTCCCCATATCACAGACATTGGCGGACAGGTATGCGCTACTACCTTCCTTGGCATGGTGCGTGATGCTAGGTCACCTGATTAATAGTCTGTGGGAATTTCGGCCCCAATATTCAAGATTCTCGCAAGATTTTCCGGCGCTTGTTGGCGTGTCTCTGTTTATATCCATTAGTCTTGCCTACGGGGGCATGACAGTAAGGCAGAACGACATATGGCAGAATTCAGTGACCCTGTGGGAAGACACCTTAGCAAAGTATCCGAACTCAAGCCCTGCAAATGTCAATCTCTCGGTTATATACATAAGTCATGGTAAGTACAAGGAAGCACAGGAGTTATGCGTAAGGGCAATAAAGGAGCTTCCCTATGACTACCTTGCCATAAACAATCTTGCGCTTGCGCAGATGATGATGGGCCAATACGATAATGCTATTCACAACTACAGAGAAGCCCTGAAGCTGAAGCCGACTCTTCTAAAGGCAAAACTGGGTCTTGCCAATGCCTTGTGGCATAAAAGAGACTATAAAGAGGTCTACAAGCTGTACCAAGACTGCCTTAAATCCTACCATCTAGGCAGGACGAGTTACGTGGCATTTATTTATTACAGGCAGGGTTTCTGCGCTTATAAGCTTGGTATGAGAGACAGAGCTATTGAATACCTCAAGGATGCCTATGCATTGAGAAAGAGGAATCCTTCTGT
>QMLJ01000070.1 GCA_003643935.1 Deltaproteobacteria bacterium
CGACATAATATGCTGTTTAGGCTAATCTTTTAAAATAATTCATGCCTTCAAAAAAACCATTTTCCTGCTTAGTAGCTCGATGATGGAACCTAAATTTACAACTATCTCCGACTATCGATCTTATTATCAAAAGGGCTAAGTTGTAGAGAGCTTTGGGGTCTTTATCCTGTGGTGTAGTAGTTTTACATAGTGTATCACTGGCCTTCCCTGGTCTCCCAAGTCCACAATCTCCATAATGACGCCGAGCTTTTTTAATAGTCTCTTCGCCTCGTGGAATTCTTTTTCCTTCATCCAGGCAAGGCAGCTCATGTCCAGCTTGTCGTCTATACGCACGATCTCCGATGGATGCCTTTTTGCAGCTGACTTGTAAAGCGTGTACACGTCAAATGCATTTTTCCCCTTGGCGCCGTATGCCATAATCCTGTCATAGATTCGAGGGCTTATATTCAGCTGCTTAAGGATGGCAAGCTTAACATTGCTGTGTTCTGTTGCTTTGTTCATCTGCAAACTCCTTGTTGTAAATCATGACCCTTATAGGGCCTCGATTACAGGCTGTAATGCGTACTGTAATGCGTATAAATCCGCATTACATTTTTTATGTACGCAAAAATTATACCAAAATAATATAGAAGTAAATTCAATCAGTTACAGAGAATATGCGTTTTGCATGAATAATACAGTGTAAGAAATTACCACGTAGTATGAAATAAAGTTCCATCCAAGGGCACTATATACATTAGCGCATACCATGCTTCGGGTTTCAGCTTCTTTACACCTGAAGGCCTAGGTGGTAGACTTACATACATGAAAAAGGGTAGACATGCCAGGGCTGGCGAGATATGGAAGGCCAGATTCTACTCCAGGGTTGATGTCCCTCTCTACATGTCAGAGGTTGCTGCTGGATTCCCTTCTCCTGCAGAGGACCTTATAGATAAGAGACTGGACCTTAACGAGTTCCTCATAAAGCACCCGTCTGCCACATTCTTTGTGCGCGTGGAAGGCACATCCATGATAGACGCAGGCATACATCCTGGTGACATACTCGTTGTTGACAGGGCAATTGATGCCTACAACAATTGCATTGCAATAGTAGCCATTGATGGCGAGTTCACTGTAAAGAGAATCAGGAAACAGGGAGATAAGTGTTACCTCGTGCCAGAGAATCCCGATCTTGAACCCATTGAGGTATCAGGGGATATGACGGTAGAGGTATGGGGCGTGGTTACCTATGTAATACACAAGGCCTAGGCATGGGTGAGAGATAATGCCCTTTGCGCTTGTTGATTGCAACAATTTCTACGTATCCTGCGAAAGGGTCTTTAACCCCGGTCTTGAGGGCAAGCCCACGGTTGTGCTCTCAAATAATGATGGCTGTATAATAGCACGGTCAAACGAGGCAAAGGCCCTGGGTATAAAGATGGGTGAGCCCTTTTTCAGGTGCAGGCAGATAATAGAGAAGCACCATGTTAAAGTATACTCTTCCAACTTCAGCCTTTACGGAGACATGTCATCCAGGGTCATGGAGACCCTCGGCCTTTTCAGCCCTGACATGGAGATATATTCCATAGACGAGGCCTTTTTGCTGCTAGATGAGGGTATTGATAACCCAGTGGCCTGGGGGAAGCTCGTAAAGAGCACGGTCCGTAAGTGGACTGGTATACCGGTATCAATAGGCATAGGCCCTACAAAGACACTTGCCAAGGTCGCTGCACACCTTGCCAAGACCAGGCCTGAAGGTGTGGTATACACAGGCGATAGCCCGTATACCATGTTAAAAGATGTGGATGTGGCGGATGTGTGGGGCATAGGATCGAGGTATGCACATAAATTAAGGTCCATGGGGATACATACAGCACTTGAACTTATAAACCTGCCCGATGACTGGGTAAAGAGGCATATGACCTCGGCAGGTCTAAGGACGGTCATGGAGCTTAAGGGCATAGAGTGCATACAGCTGGAACAGGTAGCAGGAACCAGGAAATCGGCCATGTGTTCCAGGTCCTTTGGCAGGGAAGTAAGGGCCCTCCATGAGCTGCAAGAGGCTGTTGCAGCATATGCCTCGAGGGCAGCTGAAAAGGTAAGGGCGCAGGGGTCTGCCGCTTCATGCATACAGGTCTTCCTTGCCAGGTCTCCCTTAAAGCATGGCAGGTACAGGGTTGCGATCACCTCCATGGACCTTCCAGAGGCTACCTCGTATACACCAGAGATCATTCGCGCTGCAAAACATATGGCAGGTCGACTCTACAGACCAGGGGGTGTGTATAAGAAGGCAGGGGTTATACTATCAGGTCTTGTGGCCAGGGGTGAGGTGCAGAAAAACCTTGTTTATCCGTCAGGAGAGACCCAGGACAGGCAAAGACTCATGGAGACCATGGATGAACTCAATGCAAGGTGGGGTAGGGGCACTATAGCATTTGCAGCAGGTGGTATTGAGAGACCCTGGAAGATGCGCCAGGCAATGAGATCTCCAAGGTTTACCACCTCCTGGGACAATATCCCTGTGGCAAGGGTAGGTTAGGCCTGCCTGGCTTATTGAAAGGATCCTTATCTTTGATCTCCGAATCTTGCCGGCTGGTCTTTTTATACCAATACGACCAATAGCGATGGATCGTTATTATCAAAAAACTCCTTGATTATGGTATGAGAAATGTGTATGCTCACAACTTATGAGCATACTAATATGTATGTTAAAGTGTTAGGTGTTGTTCCATGAGACTCACGGTGCATATAGATGACAACCTGGCTGATCTCCTCAAGAGAACGGCTATGGAGGGCCACCAGTCGGTATCTTCCCTTGTGGCGCAGGCAGTGGAGTATTACCTAGTGCAGAAGAGGAGGAAGGAGCTAGGTGGAAGAGTACTAGAGATCGTGGGCAAGGCATATGTGTCGTCAGATGCCCTAGAGTTGATAGAAAAGGGACGCGGCAGTGATAGGACTTGACACGGGTTTCTTTGTGGCCCTTCTCAAGGGAAAGTCTAAGGCTGTTGAGGTCTGGGAGATGCTCGTGGATGGTAAGGATAATGCCATAGTGAGCTGTATCACGATTCTTGAGCTCGAGAGGCTTGCCAGGATAGGCACGATAAAGAGGGCAAAAATCCTTGTCGATGCAATCATGGCTGTCTGCAGGGTAGGTTGGCTGGACAATGTGAGGGTTTTATCCATAGGCGCAAGGCTGGGCAACGATCTTGGAATACCAGTGGTGGATGCCCTTGTGCTTGCAAGTTTTGTGGATGCAAAGTGCAAGGTCATTTACACAACTGATGCACATATTGAGTTGTATGGAAAAAAGGCAAAGGGTGTAAGTATTATTAATTTGATGAGAGGAGACAGTGGATTATGAAGAATGCATCAACAGTGGCTTTGAGGGCAGAAGTCAGCAGAGAGTGGTTTTTCTGCAGGAGTTATAATTTTATGACATGTATAGCTATCTGCGAATCTAGGAGAAAGGCAAATGGTAAATACAAGCAATGTAAGAAGTGCGAGCAATACATGCTCATGAAACGTGAAACGTCCGAGTAATAAGCTTGATGCAGGACATTTAACAAAGGGCAAATGCTGAATACATGGATATCTTCATACTAGGGACAGAGTCTCTTGGTGTAAGGGGACTAAGCTGTGTTGTTCAAACTGAAGAATCCTATATACTCTTGGATCCTGGTATAGCGCTAGGTTACCAGCGCTACGGACTCCTTCCACACCCGTTCCAGATAGCCCTTGGGAGGATTATAAGGAATCAGATAGTGGATTGTTTCAGCTCTGCCACAGACATTATTATAAGCCATTTCCATGGTGATCACGTGCCCCTTGCAGACGCAAATCCGTATCAACTATCCATCTATTCCCTTGACAGGCCCAGGCATCTGGCTCACGTATGGTGCCCTGGTGCAGACGATTCTAGTGACATAATGCAGCACAGGCGCATGGCAATCTCGCACTTCTTAGGCATGGACCTTGCCCCGTCTGAGGGTTTGACCCATGGACAGATCTCCTTCTCCATGCCCATGCCACACGGCAAGGCAGGAAATAACCTGGGCAGTGTAATGATGGCCAGGATAGAGGCAGATGGAACTGTCTTTGTGCATGCTTCAGACATTCAGCTGCTTGAGTGGTCTCCTGTTGAACAGATACTTGAGTGGGAGCCTGACATTGTGTTGGCCTCGGGCCCTCCAGTATATCGCAATACCTCAAACAAGGCTTTTGCCAGGGAAGCCATGGAAAAGGCCATCTGCCTTGCTCAGAACATGGATACCCTTATACTTGATCATCACTTGCTTCGTTCAAGTAAGGGGATGAAGTGGCTTGATGACCTAAATGAGAGAGTTCCAGGACATGTCGCATGTGCTGCCGACTTTATGGGCAGAAAAAGGTGTTTGCTCGAGGCCCATAGGGAATGCCTCTACAAAGATCTCCCAGTGCCTGATGGCTGGCACGAAGATTATGAAAAGACCAGGAAGGATGTTTCTCTATATACGAAATGGCGAGGTTGTGATCTCGCCAAGCCTGAGACTTGGAATAGAAAACCCGATTGATAGTAATCAGTCGGGTTTAAAATGCCGATACGTGAAATGGCCTTGCTTTTGCTCATCTTAAACGCAGCACACCGTGTAAATCGCAAGGAGGAAGGGAGATTGAGACATCTTTGACAAACAGGGTATGAGATGTTTATATGTATAGGAAAAATTAGTAATATTATAGTTAAGCACCTGGGTGGTACTTATAAGCAGGAGGTCTTGTAATGGCTGTTGTACACAAGAGGGTGCTCCTTGTAGTCAACGACGATAGATATGCGGATATTGCAAGACAGGCATTTGCCAGAGATAATTGCGAGTTTGTACTGGATAGGGTCTGCGAAGTAAAGAAAGCAAGGGAACGCCTGGCCGAGACAGAAGTAAAATATGATATCGTAATCGCGGATCATGAACTGCCTGATGGCGATGTTATGGAACTGTTCTCAAGAGATGAACACGTGTGTCCATTTCCATTTGTTATTATTATTGATGGAAACGATACAGAGACTGCAATCAAGGCCATGAAGATGGGTGCTGTTGACCTGTTGCCAAGGTCAATCAAGGGCTTTTCAACCTTCCCATGATATCAAGGCAGGCTATAAGAGAGTGGGAGAGGAGAAAGGCACTAGATGACAAAAGGGTGTTGGGCCTCTACGATAAGAGGCTGCATTCAATACTTAAGGGCATTGATGAAGTATACTTTGAGGCAGACCTAAAGGGCAATATCACCTTTTTCAATGATTCTGCCAGCAGGAAATCCGGTTATTCGCCTGAAGAGCTTAAGGGTGCGAGCTACAGGGATATAGCAGATGTCGACGCTGCAGACAGAATATTCAAACTGTTTCACAAGGTATACCAGACAGGGAGACCTTTATCGGTTCAGGGTTTTATCTTTACCACAAAGAAGGGGATAAGCCTGGTAACAAATATATTTGTATATCCTGTTATAAATACGACAGGTAAGGTCTCTGGCTTCAGATGCTTTGCAAGGGATGTAACCAAGCGTAATGAAGATGAAAAGGCACTTAGAGAGGCTGCCTCTCATTGGGAGGCAACATTCAATGCAATACCAGACGGCATCATGATACTGGATTCGGACCAGAAGATATTGCGTTCCAACAGGTCCATGGCCGAGTTCGTTGGGAAAGACATAGAAAGTATGCTTGGACGGCAGTGCTGGGAGCCTGTGCACCATACCAATGGTCCCATACCTGAATGTCCCTTTACCAAGATGAGAAAAACCCTAAAGAGGGAATCCATTGAACTGTTCATGAATAATAGATGGTTTGATGTGACGGTCGACCCGATAACAGACGAGGAAGGTTCTCTTGCCGGAGGGGTCCATATTATCCGGGACATAACAGTCCGGAAACGTATGGAGAGAGAACTTAAAGAGAGTGAACAGAGGTTCAGGAGCATTGCCGAGTCATCACCTATGGCTATCCTTATGTATCAGGATGACAGGTGGATATATGCAAATCCTGGTGCCGAACGTCTCAGCGGGTACTCGTTTGATGAACTTAAGAACATGAATTTCTGGGATATTGCCCATCCTGATTACAGGGAGATAGTAAGGCAGCGGGGACAGGCCAGGCAAATAGGTGAGAGCGCGCATACATCCTACGAATTCAAGATAATAACAAAACATGGGGAAGAGAAGTGGGTATACCTGACAGGTGGGAGTATCGAGTGGGAAGGCAAGCAGGCAGGGATCATCACCGTAATTGACATCACGCCCCGGAAGCAGATGGAACAGGCCCTGAAGGAAAGCGAGGAGAAGTATCGTAATATACTTGAGGATATAGGGGAAGGTTATTATGAGACGGATAAAACAGGCAAGCTAACCTTTGCAAACAAGTCTCTATACAGAATCTTGGGATATCCGTCGAAAGACCTTTTGGGCAAAAGCGGCCGCGTATTTATGGACGGTGAGAATCTGGAAAAGGTGAGACAGGTCTTTAAAAGGGTATACGTAACCGGAGAGCCTGAGAAAGGTTTTGACTGGGAGATAACAAGAAAAGACGGTTCGAAGGGGGGCATTGAGGCCTCTATCTCGCTCATTAGGGATGCTGAAGGCCGAAAGGTCGGTTTCAG
>QMLJ01000071.1 GCA_003643935.1 Deltaproteobacteria bacterium
GTAGACGATCATCTTTTTTAAGTCCAGGTCTTCCATTAGGGACATTGCCCTGTAGCTGAAAAAAAGATGCGTGTTGTCCTTTGGCATAATGACCCTAGGTTAGCACCCATTGAGGCACGAGTGCAAATACAAAAACAGGTTGTAGATACAGGGTGTGGTTAATTATTGGAAACCTGATGGCTGGCCTTTGATGTATTAAGCCTATACCACCTAGCCATCCAGTGCCTTTCTGACAGCACTACCCAGCTTGTTCAGCGTGTATGGTTTCTTAAGGTAAGTACCCACTCCCAGTGCCTGAGCCTCCTTTACCCTTTCTGTCTCGGCGTAGCCACTCACTATGATTGCCTTCTGGTCTGGATGTGTCTCGACTATCCTCTTGTAGGTCTCTAGTCCATCAATCCCTGGTTCCATTATCATGTCCAGTATAACGAGGTCCACAGTGTTTTCCTTGAGGAACTCTACGGCCTTCTCTCCGCTGTTCAGTGCGATTACCGTGTAACCGAGTCTTCCTAGTAAAGCGGAAGCAATATCCCTCTGTTGTTCAACATCGTCTACCACGAGTATCTTTTCATCTCCCATGAAGTCTTCCATGACACCCTGTTCTTCTTCCTTTGTGGCCTGCTTCCTTGTGATAGGGAAGTACAGGTCAAAGCGGGTGCTATGGCCTGTCTCTGTCTGTATGTCTATGAAACCGTTGTGATCTTTAACAGTACCCCATACAACGGCTAGGCCCAGGCCGCTTCCGCTTAAACCCATAACCTTTTTCGTGTAAAAGGGCTCGAATATCTTGGGAAGATCCTCGGGGGATATCCCCTTCCCAGTGTCTGAAACGCTAAGCACAGAGTATTCTCCCTCTTTTATGGATTCGTAGCCTTCTTTTTGTTTCTCCAAGCAGATGCTTTTTGTGGATATAGTTATCTTTCCCTTGAGAGAACCCATGGCCTCGGCAGCGTTTAACACAAGGGTCATCAGTGTCTTGGATAGGTGCACCGGGGACCCGAGTATATTGATCAGCTCGGGATCGAGGTCTGTCTCAACAACGACATCCGGGTAGTCCTGCATGAGTCTTTTGTACTCTGGGCTTTTCAAGTATTCCTTGACAATGTCATTGAGATTTACCACCTCGGAGACACTCACACCCCTCCTTGCCATGGTAAGTAAGTCCTGGACAACGGCTGCTGCCTTCTCACCGGACTTCTGTATGGCGAGTATGGGTTTCCTTAAGGTGCTGTCCTCGGGGATTTGCATCAGTAGTAAGTCAGGATAACTTACAATGCCTGTCAGTATGTTGTTGAGGTCATGGGCAACTCCACCAGCCAGCCTGCCAAGGGCTTCCATCTTCTGTGCCCTTTGGAGCTGGGCCTCCAGGTTCTTTTTTTCCTGCTCTGCCAGCCTTAGCTTTGTGACATCGCTACCTATGCAGAGTACCTCCTTTACGGATTCCTCTTTGAATATGGGTTTGTATGTCCAAGCTATCCATACGATATCCCCGTTTTTAAGTATACCCTTGTTCTCGCTCACCGTATGCCTGTCTGGATTTAGAGCCAGGTCTTCTATGAGCTTTCCGAGGCCTGCCCTGTTTTCTGGCGTGTCAGGTACAATAGTCCCTATAACGCTCTTACCTATTATTTCCTTCTCAGTATAGCCAAAGAATCTTTGAGCAAACTCGTTGAAAAAGGTTATCCTTCCGTTCTTGTCCATCTGAAGGATAATACTGTGTGCATTCTCCACCAGATCGCGGTACTTCTTTTCGCTCTCCAGTAGTATCTGATATGATATGGCGTTTATGATGCTTATAGCCATCTGAGAGGCAATGCCAGTCAATAGGTTGATATCTGTCTGCGTAAGAGGCCTCATTGACCTGACGTTATCCACAATAAGCACCCCAAGGGATTCCTTTTCATAGACAATGGGTATACATATAAAAGACTTGGCATTCATTCTTCTTGCAAATTCCTGGCTTCTCTTGGAGAGTTTTCTTTCTATCTCTGAGACATCGCTTATCAACACAGGCTTCTGTTCTCTGTAGGACTGTACGAACACGCCTTTTGACTTGGGATTGTTAAGATGAAACTCGGTCTCTTCTAAGAGTTTCATCTGTTCTGTAGAATATCCATATCCGGCCATGTATACAAGCCTTGTCTTTTCGCGGTTTGCGAGCATGACCATGCCCCTGTCAAAGTCCATGCGTTTTTCTATTATGCACATTGCAGTGCCTATGACCTTCTTTATGTCCAGGTGTGATGAAGCTGCTTCACCTATTTCCTGAACAAGGAGTGCATTATTATAACGCGTGTTTATTTCTTCAATAAGCTCCCTTGCCACATCACCTTGGGTGGACAATGTCTTTATGAGTTCAGACTTCTCAACCCGCTCGGAGATCAGGCAGAGAGTCATAATACCAAATGCTATAGATACGTCTATGCCCAACCAGTAGGTTAGTGGAAGAAACAAAATCAGGGCCGGCTGTAATACTACCGAGAGTAGAGCAAGATAGTGTTTTGCCTGTCTCCATGCGACATGAGGCATGTTTTTCCAAGTTACGATGTATCTGCACTGAGCAGCACCTTTATGAAAGCACTCAGGGTGATCTATGTGTGCGTACTCACCAGTGAATAGCTTTGCAAGGGATTCAAACGTCCCAATCCTGTTCTCGCATTGGTAAGGTTTCTCTTCCACGCCCGGCCTGGGCCTTGCGATTATCTCCACCTTATTTTTAGAGAGCTTCCTTGCTTTTATGCTCGCCCCCTTACTCATGATGGGATAGAGTTTCTCCATCAGCAGGTAGGTCTGGATAGGGCCAATAAGCCCGAGTGTATATTGCTTTGCAGCTCCAAGTGCCTCGGATGACACTGCATAACGGCCTGCATCCCTTGCAATGTTATTATTCCCTGTGAGTCTCACAAGGATCTCGTTGAACCTGTCTGCCTGTTCTTGGTCGAACCAGTGTGCTGGGTCATTTACCTCGTACCTGGTCATGTTTGCATACTCAAGTACCTTGTCCACGTCTACATCAGGATGATACCTGGCCATGTATTCGAGAAAGACCCTCATTATTCTGCTGTTATATAGAGCCCTGGTTTTGTTATCCACGTTCACACCTAGCCCATTTTAATTCACTTATAGAGTTTATCTCTATATGATATAGATTATCGTCATGCGCCGAGGTTTTCTGAAATTTAGGTGTCGGACCGGGCATCAGGCGCCTGGCACCGGGCAAAGAACTAGGCGTCAGGTGCATTAAACCTTGTATCCTAGGGCTTGTACCTTAATATTTTTTTATTACTGACAACGGGCAGGAGATAGGGTACACGTGGCAATGTCCTCCTGCCCTTTTGTTTATATACCGTGCTGTCTAGCCCTGTGTTAGCCTATGCTGCCCCTGGTTCTACAGGTTCTGGTTGATCGGTGTAGAGTTCCATATCAACCGCCTTTGTAGCGGCCTCAACTATTGCATTCCTAGCCGGTAGGTGTGACTGCCAGGGTTGAGCAGAATAGCTGAGCTCGGCAAGGTCCTGGGCGGTGAATTCATGCTGTACAGAGAGGGTAAGAAGGTCAACACGTTCAGCAACGGCCTCTGTTGCCAGGACCTGTCCACCTAGCAGCCTTTTTGTACCTTTCTCAAATATGAGCTTTATCCTTACCAAACCGGGATCTGGCATCATTGGAAACCTTGCGGTTGTCTCTCCATAGGTTACGAATACTTCATAACCCCTTGCCTTTGCGATACGCTCTGAGAAACCTGTGCCTCCCACCCTGAGTTTTCCTACCACGGTGGCAGCCCCGTTGAAATAACCCTTGTATCTTGCGGACAGGCCTAGCATGTCGCGGGCTGCTACCTTTGCCATGGGTACGGCATTCGTGGCAAGCTTTCCACCTATGGGCTTGCCGTCAATGCCTGACTTGAAATGCACGCAGTCCCCGACTGCCCATACGTGTGTTATGCTCGTCCGCATGTGTTCGTCAACTACTATGCCATCTTTCTCTATCTTGAGCCCTGTATCCCTGAAAAGGTCTATATCAGGTCTCATGCCGATTCCGAATACCACGAAGTCACGGCCTTCTTTGAGTTCTATGGTAGACCCGTCAGAGAGATCTACATCTCCCACGTACTTCTCCCCATGTAATGCCTTAAGGCTTATGCCTAGGTGCAAGATAACACCTGCATCCTTTAACTCGTCTATTATGGGCCCTGCCATGTCCTCGTCAAGGAGCTGGGGTAGGGGATAGGGCATCATCTCCACTAGATGCGTCTCAAAGCCATGGGCACGATAAGCAAGGGCTTGTTCAATGCCTATGGCTCCTGCTCCTACTACAACTGCCTTTGGCGTACCAGTATCTGACTTCTGCTTTCCTTCTTCCACTGCCTTAATTATGGCCCTTGTATCGTCCTCTGTCTTTACAGTAAATATACGTTCGAGGTCACTGCCAGGTACAGGGGGTACAAAGGGGCTGGCACCTGTTGCTATAAGAAGCTTGTCAAATTTTATCTGTGAGCCATCTTCGATTGTCACGACCTTGTTCTTGAGATCTACCTGCACTGCCTTTTGGCGTACAAGTATGCCGCCCACACCCGTGATGAGCCCATCCTTCTTAAAGGTTCTATCAATGGGGAAGAGACCCTCAATTGCATAGGGTATGGCACAGTATACCATGGAATGAGTCTCTGGCCTGAGTACCGTCACCTTTGTCTCGGGACTGTAATGCTTGATAGTATTGGTGCACTGTATACCACCTGGTCCTCCGCCAATAATCAATACATCTGTTTGCTCTGTTCCTTCCATCTTGTATCCTCCATATCTCGAATTTTCGGACTGTATCCTCAAGAAGCCATACCTTTGAGGTGGTTGAACTTCTTGGATAGGCCGAATTTGTTTTTACTTAAGCGTCATCTTTAGAAGCTGTACCTTAACCTTAGGTATATATTCTTGTTATTCTTGAGTTGTCCAAACTCAGTATACTTGTAATCTCCCCAGAAATAATTTGCGCCGAGCGTTACCTTTGTATTGTCCGTTACATCATATGCCAGGGATGTCCTGAAGTACCCGTCTTTATCAGTGGGGCTGTAGAACAGGAAATTATTGAAATAGAGTGTCTGGTTCAAGAACTTCTTGTTTGCGCTGAAGGTAAACAGGTGCTGGTGCTCATCTAGCCGTATGCTTCCAGGAGGCAGTGTCCTTTTGTACCTACCATACTTTAACATCTGCTCATACCGCCACTGGAACCCGAGTGTAAGGTCATTACCCATGTCTTGTGAATATCCGAATAGTGTCTTTATAGAGGGGTTAGGGATAAAGGGGTTATCCCCTGCTCTATCTTCCCTCGAGTCAAGGTAGCCCACTTCAAGGCTTCCGATGCCCCTTATAAAGGGTCCCCTCACACTGAATCCATAGACATTTAGCTTGGGATAATAGATGGTGCAAGTATATGGATTCTTTACTCCCCGTGGATTTGTGTAAAAACCGTGGTAGAGATAGAATGCCCACTCTGTAGACCCCCTCTGGCCGTAGAACCTGAAGGCTTCCTGGGTGTTTCTAAGTTTAGATGGTCTTCCCTCTTTCGTGATAGAACTGTCTTTCCCCACGTACCTTACCTGGAATGGATCAAAGAAGGAGAGTCTGGAACCGTCTACGGTCTTGTTTTCCTCGAATACAGGGATTATAACGGCGTCCGTCCAGAAGAGCTTGCCAAAATATGAGGCCTTTACGGCCCATGATGGGGCCTTCAGATATTCGTCATCCCTGCCGGAGAAAAAAGAGACATAGTCCTTGGGGAAGACATCGTTTATAAAGAGATAATCACCCGTGCCCCAGGTGAGTATCTGCCTGCCCACCTTCAGGTCAAGGTTTGGATTAGGTGATATAGACATGTTTAATTCCCTTAGGTACAGAGAAGCACGACTTTCATCCTTCCTGTACTTGTAAAAGACAGAAGGTGAGCCGTTTCTATACTCATCCAGCAGAAATTCTCCCTTGAAAGTGAATATTGAATTCCAATCGGCTAAGATTGCTGGCTTCTCAGGGTACTGGGTAAACTTAAGCTGGCCGCGTTGTTCAAACAGGTTGTAATGGGGATGGTCAGTCCTGGAATCTCCGAATCTTGCGCCATAGGCAAACTCTGCGAAACCGTGGAGGTTGCCAGGAAAGCCAGCTCCATAGAGTTTTGGGGCGGCTAGAATGGCAATAAGACTGAACACAATTATGCCCGCTCCTACCATGGATAGATAATGTGCGACCTTATGCTTAAGCGATATGTTTTTTGATGTTGCCATGTTTCGATATCCCTTATACCTTCTTTTTTGCCCGCCGCCTGGTTTTTTGCCTGGCGCCTGGCGCCTGACGCCTGTTTTTTACTTTGTCCCTTTGTCCCTTGTCTTTAACCTTATACCCCACCCCTTACACCTTATACCCTTCTCCCTGTACTTTTTTTACCTTCTCTTTATCCACCTTACGGGCGGCTTCCTCAGGTATCTTTCTGTGAATATGCTA
>QMLJ01000072.1 GCA_003643935.1 Deltaproteobacteria bacterium
AAAACGTAGATATACCTTTCGACAGGTTTATAATGGAATTAGAGGACAGCATATACCGGTCACATGCAGTGAAAAAGGTGGATATCAGCGAGGACAGGGCTATACTTATAGCGACATTTCCTAATATCACGGACAAATCCCGCATACAGATGCAGGAACTAGAGGCGCTTACCCTATCGGCTGGTATACATGTGCTGGACAAAGTCATACAGAGGCGACCGAAACCTGACCCCAGGCTGATCGTTGGAAAGGGAAAGTTAAATGAAATAGTGATAAATGCCCTTGCCATGGATGCAAACCTACTTGTCTTTAACCAGGAGCTTAGCCCATCTCAATCACGAGCTATCTCAGACTTCAGCGATTTAAGGGTAATAGACCGAACGCAACTTATCCTCGATATATTCGCCAAGAGGGCAAAAACAAAGGAAGGCAAGATACAGGTGGAGCTTGCACAGCTTAAATACGCCATGCCAAGGCTCGTAGGGGCAAGGCCTGCATTAAGCAGGCTGGCTGGTGGCATAGGGACGAGGGGTCCGGGGGAGACAAAGCTTGAGATTGACAGGAGGCGTGCAAAGGAGCGTATCTCCAGGCTTGAACACGAGATAAAACGTATAAGCAAGAAAAGGGGTGTAACCAGAGAGAAGAGAAGTAAAAATCACGTACCTGTTGTATCCATAATAGGTTACACGAATACGGGCAAGTCAACGCTACTTAATACGCTAACAAGAGGTAAAGTTTTTACGGCGGATATGCCCTTTGCAACACTAGACCCATCAAGCAAAAGGTTAAGGTTCCCAAGCGATCTGGATGTAATTATCACGGATACAGTCGGTTTCTTGAGAGAGCTCCCGGAGGAACTTAAAAAGGCCTTCATGGCAACGCTAGAAGAATTAAACAATGCAGACCTGTTACTAGAGGTAATAGACTTAAGTGACCCTGACATAGAAGGTAAAATGCTGGCTGTTGATAAAATACTCGAGGGATTGAGTCTGCAATCAAAACCAAGGATAAAGGTATTTAATAAGTCAGACAAGGTGGATGAAGAGATGGCGAATGCCTATGCAACAAGATACAATGGGTGCGTAATATCCGCAATAAACAGGCCAACGCTTAAACCCCTTGTGGAGAGAATCCATGAGTTCTTCCTAGGCACTCTCACCACTAGCGTCACTAGATATAAAACCAATGCAGACTCTCGTCAAGATAGGCCCTAATTCAATGGTAAATCCTGATGAGTTCCTATTACATAATGCACCAAGGAGCTCCCTCATGGATTATTCATAATCATACCCTTCGGATTCTTTATTAATTCCTTTGGAAGACCCAGGCCTCTTAGCAATGGACCCTTTATGGCATCTGAAAGGCTATTCATGGGCTCCACCACTATGGAAGGGTCATCTATGTCCCCTGTCACCTTGAAACTCAGCACGAATATCTTCTTGTTTTTCCCGGTTATGACCCATCCTACGATAGGTATCACGCTTATTACCTTATCAAAGGTCTCAAGAGGCTGCACACCAAGGTTTGCATCTATGTACTTTTTCTCCAGCATATATCTTCCCACGGCAGAAAACTGCAAAGAGTTGCTGTCGAGACGAAAGTCGTCAAAATACGCTATTCCATCTTTAATTGTGAATGTAGAAGATATATAGTTATAAGGAAACCCATGCTCAAATATATCCAATGTACGTGTCTTTAGTATCTTGTAAATATTCAACACGCCGAACAATTTAGACAACAGATTAAACCTAAGAATACGACCGTCCGAGGCATAAAAAGCGAGAGTGCCGTTTATCGCGTCCACCCTACCCCATATATGACCGATAAGGTCCATGCTACCCTCTATCCGCGCAGCCCCACCTGTTATAGCGGCAAAGAGATCTTTCATGTCCACGTCTTTCAAACTCAGGTAAAAGTCAAGTTCTTCTGCCTTACCCGAGGAAAGCACCGCACCCCCTTTTACGTTACCTTTAAGACCACTCAAGTGCATATCCTTGAGGATCAACCTGCCATGATCGAGTCTTGCATGAGCTTCACCCTCGCTGAATGGTATGCCCAATACAACAATATTACCTAGATCAAGGTGTGCATCCCCATCAATCTGATCAAGCATTCCATTTTTGGCCTGGCTTTCACCACTATTCAACTTGAGGTTTTCAATACCAATGTTACCCTTGAAATACGGCCTTTTTAACATGTCCAGATGGCCGGACAGATGGAAATCAACCCCATTCAGAGCTAAACTAAGCATGGTGCTTCTAAGACTTTTACCGTCCATAAGCACATACCCGTTACATCCAACAGGCGTGGCTCCGTGATACACAAGTGCATCTACAAGGCGGAGCTTGCCTTTTAGGTACGGCTTAGTTTTTTTCTTCCACCGCACAAGGACACTACCATCAACCAACCCCTTAAGCCTGTGGTAGTGGCCTCCTGCAAATGCCTCCATATAATTAAGATCAAGCGGTCCCTTTATGGCCAAGCTATTCCCTACACCTCCAATAGAAACATCCAGTGCGATTTTCTGCCTCCCAACAGGTATTTGGAGTCTCTTTATATCCAATCTAAACCCATTGTATAGCTTGCCCTTAATCTTACCACGGCCGTGAAGCAGGCCTTTTGTATACCTGTAATGTGTGCCGAACAGGGTGAATCCTTTTGAAGACACCCTTATATTTCCTGAAAGTTCCGGGCCCTTGCCTTTTCCACTTATTATAACGAGAAGGTGATCTTTGGCCTGAAAAACATCACTCACGGACAGGCTATGACTCTTGAGGGTGTACGTGTATGCCCTCTCTCCGAAGAGGTCACTAATACTCATCTTGAGCGAGTCTACAGGCAATTCATTCACAATACCCCTCAGGTCGACAAGCACAGGGGAACTAAAGTCCTTGGAGACTGCTCTTAATGTAAGTCCTTTTAAACTGATGCCTCCCAAGCTAAAAGAACAGTCATCAAGGAATACGTTACCAGATACGCTAGCAGACCTGCCTGAGAGCTTGTCCCACCTCACCCTTACGCTGCCGCTGACACGTCCCTTACTTACGTTAGAAGCAGTGGCAAACAGCCTGTTAAGGCTGGCCGGCATTACTATTGCCCGCCATGCAGGGAAAAAGTCCGCAAGGTCCATATCATTTATGTCAACACCTATCTTAAGCCTAAGTCCTTTCCTCGCTATATCCAGGAATCTAACATCCACCTTGTTAATCTTGGACCTACCCATGTAACCGGTTAGATTTTCAAATATGGCATCACCACCCTTTAGTACAAAAGAACCAGTAATGTTTTTTACCACGTCATTGGTGTAACCTTCGCTAAACCACTGTCCATCCAGTTTTTCCTCCACGTATAGACTGGACAATAGCTGCCTAGGATCCCTAAGACCTTCCAGTGGACCACTGTATCGTATGTGGGAAAATTCCGACTTTCCATGCCTTATATTTGACATAAGTAATTTAGACAACCATGATGGTAGATATTCGGTTGGCAGGTAGTCCACAAACCTGTCATAGTCAAACTCAGAAGAATGTAGGTCAAACTCCAAGGATGCAGTGCGCAAGTCATTAAGCCTGTTGATCCTTGCATGCCCGTTCAGATCTATAACTTTACTCTTAAAAACAATGGGGGTCACCAAAAGGCTGTTCATATCGCCCCTGAAATCCGCGGCCAAGGTGACATCCCCGAACCTTACATGCCTTGATGGATATATGAACTCAAGGGAAGAAACATCTGCGTTTACAGACATGCTAATGGCATTGCCTGCAAATTCACCCTTTAACTTTAGATTAGCCATACCCAAGACCTTGCTAAAAAATTCCCCCAGGTTGATAGAATCAATGACCAAGGAGTAGCGCCACCTAGGCTTTTCAAGAGAACCTTTAATTGTAAAGTTGCTTCCTGAAATAACGCCTACGAGATAAATCCCCTTATGCCCTACATAACCGTTAATATCCCTGATCTTTAAAGGTCTTCCCTTGATAAACCCGTTTATCTCCCCCCGGGCCACCTTGAAACGGGGTAAACCCGTACCTTTTCTTGGTAAGCCTATCTTGATTTTCTTGAGGGCATCCCACCTGCGTATTGTAATATTGGGTTGATCTAGGCCTATACCCTTTATACGCACCTGGCCAAGTAACAGGCGCCAGGTTGATATTCGCACAATCGCCTCTTTCGCCCCGAATACCAAGGTGTCTGGAGATCCTATCTTTACATGTGATGCGTTTAACACAAATGAGGGGAATATTTTTGCCTTCATACTTTCAATAGAGACAGGCATATCAAGGCTGGAAGCTAGTATTCTCTCTGCCTTTGTCCTTAAGTATTCGGGCTTTATGTATGCATGCCATGCCCATATGATGGAGGCAAAAAAAACAGCTACTATCAACAAAACCATTAATATTATCTTGTTCCTGAATGACATGCCCATATATCATCATCCTCTATGGCGTAGATATACCAGGATATTAGAAAAATAAAGTCAATATCATTCTATGGCCTATGGCAAGCACACCTATTTTAACATGTCAAGGTAGGAAAAAAAGTTTGGTAATGGAAATTCTTTCCTACATGTCAACTACTGTAGCCACCAAGAATGTTTAGAATTGCTGGGGTAAAGGGCATGGCATTAAAGTTGCTTTTCCATGGCCGAGGAGAAGGAAAATGGATCAGGGCATATATACAGCGGCAGCAGGTGCCATAGGCATGGAAGCAAGGCTCAATATTATATCCAACAACATTGCAAACATAAACACCATAGGTTTCAAAAAGGATGATATATCGTTTGAAGAATTCGAGCGGCTCCTTGACACATACACCCTGGCAGAGGGTCAGTATAAAAGGATCCCTATAGACGTGATAGCAGAAGAGGGTCACATCGACAAGACACAGGGTCCTGTACGCCACACAGGCAATCCACTTGATCTAGCCATAATAGGCAAGGGCTTCTTCGTTGTAAAGACCCCTAAAGGCATGAGATATACAAGGGCAGGTAATTTTCATATATCCTTAGATGGCCTGCTGGTTGATATCAACGGTAATGCTGTTCAGGGTGAAGGCGGTGATATTGCATTGGAGCAGGGAAAGGTAATTATCTCTCCTGACGGCGACATAAAGGAAAACGGAGCTTCTATAGACAAGCTAAAAATAGTAGATATACCATCCCAGTACCTGGTCAAGGAGGGTAAAAATCTGTTTAATATACGTAAGGGAGGCACCCCTATACCTGTACATATACCATCCATCTCTCAAGGAAACCTGGAGATGTCCAACGTAGAGGCTGTAAAGGAGATGGTAGGACTGATAACCACTCAGAGGGCATACGAGTCATTCCAGAAAGTGATTAAAACGTTTAAGGACACCTATTCCATGTCAATAAGGGATATAGGCACACTTGCTTAGGGAGGTAATAAATGATCAGAGCTATGTGGACAGCTGCGACAGGCATGAGCGCACAGCAGATGCTTATCGATGTCATGGCCAACAACCTTGCAAACGTTAACACTACAAGCTTCAAGAAGAGCAGGGCAGAGTTCGAGGACCTGATGTACACAACCTACAAGGAACAGGGCAGCCAGACAGCAGCGGGCGGGTACGTCCCAGTTGGCATAGAGGTCGGCATGGGCACAGGACCAGTTGCTGTAAGCAAGATCTTCACCCAGGGCGACTATGTGCAGACAAAGAACAAGCTGGACCTTGCCATAGAAGGAGACGGCTTCTTCAAGGTAATCGCCGCTGACCAAGACAACCAGGAGGTGTATACAAGAGAGGGATCATTCAAACTGGACAAGGATGGCTATATAGTTAATTCCAGAGGTGACAGGCTTCAGCCCGAGTTTAGTGTACCTTCGAATACGACCAACATTGTAATCGCAAAAAACGGCGACATAACATGCCTTGATTCCTCGGATACAGTATTAGCAACAGGAAGCATATCTATCTATACATTCACAAACCCTGCAGGCCTAAAGGCCATTGGAGAAAATTACTATATAGCTACTGATGCATCAGGTGATGCAGTGGAAGGCGTGCCAGGTACTGATAACTTCGGCACCATTGCCCAGGGATACATTGAGATGTCTAACGTTGATGCCGTGGAAGAGATGATCAACATGATTGCCGGGCAGAGGGCGTACGAGATCAATTCAAAGGCCATTAAAACAGCTGATTCCATGCTACAGGTCGCTAATAATCTCGTGAGGTAAGGCCAAGATGAGAAAAGTTATAGCATACATCGCCGCATTCTTGGTATCCTTGTTATCTGTTACTACACCGGTGCATGCAATAACCACCGTAGTAATAAAAGGCCAGGCCAAGGTTGAAGGCTACAAGGTCATACTGGGGGATATAGCCAAGATAAGTGGCAACAATGCACACTCACTATCCAGAATTGTTATAGCATTGTTTCCCCCTGACCAGGGACGATTGAACCTTTCCAGGAGGTATATCAAGGACAAGATCGAGCATAGGTATAAAGATAAAGT
>QMLJ01000073.1 GCA_003643935.1 Deltaproteobacteria bacterium
GCCACGTGAAAGAGCTTGGTAAGAAGTATAAGTGTTATAAGTGTGGATGCAAGTTCTACGACCTGAACAAGCCCAGGGCGATATGCCCAAGGTGTGGAGAGGATCAGGCCAATGAGGAAACCAAGAAGCTGTTAAAGAAAAGAAAGAGAAGGGTATTTTCAAGGACCAAGCCAGAGGCCAAGCCGGTATCTGTTGCAGAGGGTCTTGAGACAACAGACGTTGATATGGGGGGGTACGTTGTCGACATGGAGGACATTGTACTGGAAGAGACTAGTAATGACGACGAGTCCACTAGCTAATTCCGGGCTTGATCTCAGATAAGGGCATAGATATGAAAGCCCCTATATCCTGACAATCCTCAGGGCCCATCCCTGCCAGCAGGTCAGAGTTTATATCTCCAATAAAAAGGTCTGCGAGATCAGACACAAGGATCTCGCTCGCTCCCTTGTTGGGTAGAAGTAAATTCTCTCTAATAGAGAGTATGCCGGAAGAGATAAGTGTGCTTATCACCAGGGACACAATACTTAAGGGATAATTGGAACGTTCCGAGAGCTCCTTCTCTCCAAGAAAAATACCTTTTTTTATATTTCTGAACAGTACATCCAGCAGGTCTATGGATGCCCTGAACAGCTTGGCAGGGGTGGCCTTTTTATCCTCGGTAAGATATTCTGGGAATTGAACAAAAAACGCTATCTCTGCACCTAGGAGTATTACAATCCAATTTATGTATATCCAGAGTAGAAATACGGGTATGGCTCCCAATGAACCGTATATGGTGAAAGAAGTTGTCACAACCTTCATATAGCTTTGGTATAAGAAGCTGGAAATAACCCAGATCAAACCCCCTATGCCGGCACCTATCAACGCAGATCTGTTCTCCACCTCAGTGTTGGGAACAAGTTTATATATAATAAAGAGACTGAATACTATAAAGACTATCAGCAGTGGCTTGAGCGTATGGAGGAATGATAGTTCTGGCATCAGCTTTGAGAGAAAGGATACAAATCCGAAGACTATCACCGCTGCCACTGGACCTAGGGTTGTTACAGCCCAGTACATGGCAAACTTGAACCAGAAAGGCCTGTTCTCAGTCCTGCCCCATATGTTGTTGATTGCCTTTTCCAGCGCTGAGAATAGGGGTATGAATGTAAGTATAAATATGCTTGTCCCGAATATACCGAGTGTACCAACGTTTATCCTGTCCACATAGGACTGTATGTGTTGCAGCACCTCCATCTTATGGGTTGGATCGAGTATCTCGGAGATAATGGGCATAAGTATGGTCTCTTGTAATTCCCTGAATCCTCCGAAGGCCTTGAAGAGCGAAAGGGCAACAGCGAGTAGGGGCACCAAGGCGAAAAGAGTTGTATATGTCAATGATGCAGCCCACAGTAAACAGTTATTATCCTGAAAGGCCTTCCATATACGCCTTGTGTTATCAATTAATTTCATCGGTTATCTTTTTTATTCTTTTGTAGAAGTTGGTTGGTACAATACTCTTTGTATGAGAAATTATCTTGTTGGAATAGTGGCGTGTGTGGGAGTGCTTGAGTATTGCACTGCCTTTTGGTAGACCCATCTGCAACAGAGTTATACCTATGCACGCTATTATGGCGCCCTTTAGTATGCCAGAGAGCCCTCCCAATATCCTGTCAAGTGGGGATAGGCCGGATGCCTTAGACATGCGTTGAAGTACAAATGCAATAAGTTTTATGAAGACATAGGTGCCAATAAACACGACTACGTACGCAAGTATACCCGAAGGGTCTGAAATCTTTAAAAGGGAGATAAGTCTTGAGGCAAGGTAAGAATACCTCTTAGAGACAATGAGTGCTCCAAATAGTGCAACTATGGAAGATAGGTCTCTTATGAAACCTCTCAAGATGCCGGCAATGCAAAAAAAACCCAGTATTAAATATACCGCGATATCCAGTGCGCTCATCTCTCTTTTGTATACCTATCTTATTTTTATAAGCTCTATCCTCTTGATGTCCTTGAGTGCAATCTGGTAATTCCCATAATCGGTCTTGCCGTATATCCTGGAGAGCGCATTTACCTTGAGACCACATAGTTTCTTGTTGTCCTTTAGATGTATGCAGGCCTCATCCTTAGATATGTCTATATAAGATATATTATTGAATGGTATCTGTATCCTACCCTTGCCAAGGAATCCCTTGAACATGAGCTTTCCGTCCATGTTTACCCAGGATATCTTAACTGTTGTGTTGGAGGTATCCAGGATCTTGGCATCATATACCCCCATCTCCACTGTTTTGGCTTGGTTGCCACCTAGCCCTGACATACCCATCAATAGTGGTATGATAAAGGCCATTACCAGAAACCAGGGATATCTTTTATTTACGCTTGCCATGATAATACCTCCTTCACAACTCTCTCTTTTTTTAACGCATCAATAAGGCTAGCCAGGACATCATACTGTGCCTTGGGGTATTCTATAACGACCCTTGCCGTGTAAGGATCCAATGTCCTCATCACGCCCAAACCATCGTATCCTTCCAATATAAACTTCACGTAGGCTATATCCTTCCTTGCAAGTCTTAAAACCACAGAATTCATTCCCACGGTCTAGAAGGCTAGCACAAGTGAAATATATGTTCAAGTAAAGCAATTCACTAAATAGGCATTGTATGCCGGGACTCAGGTAAATAAGAGATTACCTGTCTTGTTTTGTCAGTTCTCCGTGGTCCGTAGTACAAGGTGCAAGGTATAGGTAGATGGACTTGCCTTCTATTATTCTTTTTGCATCAAGAGATAGGCATTTATGAACGGGTCTAGGTCGCCGTCGAGCACAGAGTCCACGTTTCCTATCTCAAGGTTTGTCCTATGGTCCTTCACCATCTGGTAGGGCTGGAGTATGTAGGAACGTATCTGGCTACCCCATGCAATCTCTTTCTTTCCCTTGTGGAATTCCTCCACCTGGTCCTTTTTCTTCTGTTCTTCAAGCCTGTATAGCTTTGAGATAAGCACTTTCATGGCAAATGCCTTGTTCTTGTGCTGGGATCTCTCATTCTGGCATTGTACCACTATGCCCGTTGGGACATGGGTTATACGTACTGCTGAATCCGTCTTGTTGACATGCTGACCTCCGTGGCCGGAAGCCCTGAATGTGTCAATCCTTAAATCATTTTCGTCTATCTTTATGTCTATATTCTGGTCAACCTCAGGCGTTACCATGACAGACGCAAAAGACGTGTGCCTCCTGTTGTTAGAATCAAACGGGGAAATTCTTACAAGCCTGTGCACGCCTGTCTCTCCCTTCAGGTAACCAAAGGCCCATTGACCTGCCACTTCTACAGTTGCATTCTTGATGCCTGCTTCCTCGTCCGAGGATATATCAATGATAGATGTTTTGAATCCCTTTTTTTCTGCCCATCTAAGGTACATCCTGAGGATCATCTCCGCCCAGTCCTGGGCCTCAAGGCCGCCTGCTCCTGAGTGGATCTCGAGGAAGGCGTTTTTCTTGTCATCAGGACCGGAAAGCACATGGGCCTTTTCTACGGAGATAATCTCTTCTTGCAATCTATCCAGGATTTCCCTGATCTCTTGGATCACCTCGTGTTCGTCTTCCTGGGCTAGTTCCAAGAGCACATCCAAATCTTCCCGGAGCTGGCTTATCCTGTTCCAAGAGTCGAGTATTTCATGTATCCTTGACCTTTCAAGCTGGATTTCCTTTATCCTGTCGGGATCCTTCCAGATATCTGGGCTTGAAAGTATCTTGTCCAGTTCTTCTAATCTCTGTTCCTTTTCAGGTATCTCAAAGATAGCCCCTGATGTTTTCTATCTTCTTGCCTAGATCTTCCAGTTGTTCTTTATACTCTAGCATTATGCCTGAAGTAGGTAGCATTGAGTATTTTTATTGTCAACACAACAATGGCCACTATGACCCATAGCCAATCGATTATAGGGCCATGCCTCGAGTAGAACGTGCTGTAGTGTATCTTCTCAATATCATCTACCAGTACACCTTCCTTGTTCAGCCCTATTCGGCATCTTATCCTCCCGGTGGGGTCTATTATGGCAGATATCCCGTGGTTTACGGACCTTATGAGCCAGCGCCTTGTCTCGATAGAACGGAACGCACTCATCCTGAGCAGCTGTTGAGGCGCAGACCATGTCCTGAACCATGCGTCATTGGATGCATTCACCAGGTAAAGTGCGTTTTCCCTGCATAATGTGCGTGAGAGTCCAGGGAATATACTCTCGAAGCATATAAGTATGCCTGCATCACCCACGGGATGGATTTTACTACCACTCGAGAAATCCCCGATCCCTTTTGTGAGCGTCCCAAAGATGGGCTTGAGCAGGTATGCAAGGGGCAGATATTCCCCGAAAGGCACAAGGTGTGTCTTGTCGTAAAATCCGCAGATTGAACCGTTTCTAAGTGCCCATACCCTGTTGAAATACTTTCCTTCTTCAAAGGCAGGGCTTCCTGCCATAAGTAATGTGTTATTACATTCCTTGCTCAGATCAATGACTTTCATGGTGGGCTCCCATTGCCTGAACAGGAAAAAGTTGCAAGCAGACTCGGGCCATACAATGACTTCTGCACCCCTGGAGACAGCAATCTTGGTAAGCCTGGAATAGGTCTCAAGCGATGGTTCTACCATGCTGGGCAACCATTTTTCCTCCTGTGGCACGCTGGCCTGGACAACGGCTGCCCTTAGGGGAAAGGCCTTGTAATCGAGATGTTCCATGCGCCAGTAACCCCAGGTCATTATCCCTATGAATACAATCAGGCTGACAGCAATGGCCGTATACCTTCCTTTTAGTGCCCTATACAAAGACAGGTTCACCATTATTATAATGCCACTTATAATGTATACGCCGCCTATCTCGGAAACCTGTATGGCAGGACCTATAGGGAATAGGGCGTAACCCGCAAGCTCCCACGGGAAACCCGAGAGTGCATAGGTTCTTATTAGTTCAAGTAACACCCATGCACCGGGTAACGTGAATAAAGCAAGGGCTGAGTCTTTCTCTAGCCATGAGATCCACGCAAAGGCTGAGAAATAGAGTGCGAGATACAGGATAAAGATAGTTAGGACCGCACATGCAGAAAAGAAACTCAGGCCTCCGAAAAAGTACATAACATACGCCACCCAGTATATGATGCCTGCCCATGCGACCAGCCCTGCGACTAGACCGAAAAACAGGGCCTCTTTCCAGGTAGACTTGTCTACTATAATGAACAAGGGCAGGGCGAAGATTAGTATAAAAGGCCATATGCTGGTGTCAGGGAACGAAAGCGCGTACAGTAGACCGGAGAGTATTGCCAGAAAGAGCTTCTTCAATCCTTAAGACCCTCAGGGACATATACAATGAGTTTTGATATCCTTTTCTTCTCAGCCCCGGCCACCTTGAAAACTAGGCCTCCATATTCAAGGGTTTCTCCAGGGCTTGGTATACGTTCCATCAGATAGGTGATAAAGCCAGCTATGGTATCATAATCGCCCTCGGGGATATCTATAGAGAACGCCTTGCAGAAATCATCTATTGGCATCCTTGGGTCAACCAGATAGACACCACCGCCCTGGTCTATGATAGAGGGTTGAACCTCTTCGTCGTCGCTAGGTATATCACCCACGATTTCCTCGATTATATCTACCAGAGTCAGCAGTCCGTCGACATTACCGTATTCATCTATCACAATAGCCATGTTCAACCTTTTTTTTCTGAATTCATCGAGCAGGTCTATCAGTTTTTTGCCTTCTGGGACAAAGTAGGGTTCCCTCATGATATTCTTGATATATATGTCTTCAGTGGGACTATGCCAGAAAGGAAGGAGGTCCTTCGCATATATGATGCCTACTATGTTACCTGAATTCCTGTCAAAAATAGGAATCCTGGAGTGGCCCGAGTCAATAATGGTTTTGACCACGTCATCCACAGTAACATCGGTGTTTAGACCTACTATATCTACCCTGGGTACCATTATCTCGTGGACCTCGGTATCCTTAAGAACTATGATGTTGTGGATCATGTCACCTTGGTCTTCGTCTATGAAACCCTTTTGTTCGACCTCGTCTATGATGTCGTATATCTCTTCTCTGGTGGCCTTTTTGGGTGTTTTCTTGAATAGAAACTTAAGCCTGTTCAGGAAAGGTTTATCAGAAGTGTCACTTTCCAACTACTATACCTCCATGCAACTCTTTCATATAAGTCCATATCTATCCTAAATATACCGTTCAGTCAATCAGGCTCTCACATGTGCTCCTTTAACAGGTTGGCTGCCCCCTTCACCATGGTGTAACATCCTGGACTTCCTCCAAAAAAATCTCATAAAATTAAGATAACTCAATGATATTGATATGTTACGTGGAAGTGCAAGTGAAAACTGTGTTTTTGGTAAAAGTGAGGAAAGTCCAGGTAGAATTCACTTGACAGACTAAGCCTGTCTTTTGTATTCTCCCCGTGACAAGAAAAAAGGCAATGAAGTCTGCCAGAA
>QMLJ01000074.1 GCA_003643935.1 Deltaproteobacteria bacterium
AAAGCTGGGTGCCGTACACAACCCCATAAACGTGATGTATCAGACAGACGAAGTGGCCTATCAGGTGGGAGACTCTGGCGCTAAGGTTGTTCTGGCACTGGATCTTCTCTATGACAAGCTGAAGCCTCTCAAGGAAAAGGGTATGTTGGAAAACATAATAGTTACCAACATAAAGGACTTTGCAGCCCAGGATGCAGTTATACCTGCCGCTATAAAACCGCTCTGGGACATACCCAAGCAAAAGATAGCAGACGCCCTTGATCTGTTCGAGACCCTGGATAAATACAAGCCTCTCAAAGGAGATGCTGAATGTAGCCCAAGGCATGATGCTGCATTGTTGCTCTACACAGCGGGAACAACGGGTAGGTCAAAGGGCGTGATAGAGACACACTTTAACCTGGTCTTTAATTCCCTCTCCCATGTTCACGCAGCAAGGATATTCCAAGACAATATAATCAATTATTCTATCATGCCCATGTTCCATACAGCAGGCTATTTTCTATACACCCTCCCGACCTTTTATCAGGGTGGAACGGTTATACCTATACCCATGTTCGATCTTGAGTATACATACAGGATAATACAGGACTACGGTGTAAATGTTCTATTTGCTCCCCCTACCTTGTTTATAGCATTGATGTCCAATGAGGATCTTCTTAAGAAATATGACATAAGTAGCCTTAAGCTCACCATTGGTTGTGGTGCACCTGTTCCACTTGCAGTCCAGAAGCAGTGGGAGGCACTCTCAGGCATCAGCCTTACCAATGGCTGGGGTATGACAGAAACGAACAGTGGTGGCACGATATCCATTCCAGGTAGAAAGGAGAAACTGGACTCCATTGGAATCCCTGTGTACTCAGAGGTCAAGATAGTCGATGACAAGGGAAACATAGTACCGAGGGGTGAGCAAGGGGAGATACTTTACAGGGGCCTGCAGGTTGCAAAAGGCTATCTAAACAAGCCTGAAGAGACGGAAAAAACCTTCCAGGCGGATGGCTGGCTCAGGACAGGTGACAGGGGATACGTGGATGAGGAGGACTTTGTTTACTTTGTGGATAGGGTAAAGGATCTTATTATTGCATCAGGGTATAACATAGCGCCAGTAGAGGTTGAAGATGTAATCTATGAGCATCCAGGTGTCTCAGAGGTGGCTGTTATAGGGATCCCCCACGAGTACAGGGGAGAGACCGTAAAGGCCTTTGTTGTGTTGAAAGATGATGCCAAGGGAAAGGTTACTGAGCAGGACATCATAGAGCACTGCAGGAAGAGACTTGCAACATTCAAGGTGCCCCGGCTTGTAGAATTCAGGGATAGCCTTCCAAAGAGTGCGGTGGGTAAGGTCTTGAGGAGGGTATTAAAGGAAGAAGAGGTATCCAAGTCATAAAGGTTTTGTTCGGCCTGGAAGGTAAGCCAACCTGACCTATCTTCCAGGCATGCACATAAGGAGGATAGAACCATTTATCTGAGGTAGTGTGCTATTATAAGCTTCTGGACCTCGGTTGTTCCAGCCCCGATAGGAAAGACCTTGGCGTCCCTCATATACCTCTCAACAGGGAATTCCTTCATGTATCCATAGCCGCCCAGTATGTGTACTGCTTCAGACGTGACCCTTGTGGCCATCTCGCACGCGTAGAACTTGGCCTGGGCAGCAAGCATCCTTGCCTCTCTGAACTTGCCCTGGTCCCAGTATGTTAAGCCCTTATAGGTCAGGAGCCTTGATGTCTCGATCTCTACCAGCATTGTCGCGAGTTTGTCTTGTATCATCTCGAAATTGAATATTGACTGGCCGAACTGTTGTCTTTCCTTGGAATATTTGAGTGCATAGTCGAACGCTGCCTGAGCTATTCCTATGGCTAGCGAGCTCCACATGAACCTCTCTATATCCAGGCCTGAAAACATCTGTTTTAGCCCCTTTCCTTCAATGCCGCCCAGTAGATTTTCCTCGGGTACATGGCAGTCCTCTAAGACTATCTCGCCCGTGGGGGATGAACGAAGGCCCATTTTCGATAATTTCCTTCCTCTCTGATAGCCAGGGAAATCCTTTTCAACGATAAAGGTGCAGAGACCACCTGTACCTAGGTCTGGGTCAACGGTTGCGTAAATCAGGGCTATGTCAGCGATCGGTGCGTTTGAGATAAAGGTCTTTGTGCCGTTTAATATGTACTCATTACCTTGCTTTTTGGCCCTTGTCCTGATAGACGTTGCATCAGAACCTGCGCCTGGCTCAGTAAGTCCCATGCACCCCTTTTTTTCTCCAGATGCAAGGAGTGGTAAGTATTTCTTCTTTTGCTCGTCTGCGCCGTTACGTGCTATGTTGTTTGCGCAGAGAAGACCATGTGCGCCGTACACGGTTGCAACCCCGGCATCAACCTTGCCTAGTTCCTCTCCCATGAGTCCGAAAGACAGGTAATCCGTGAGCATACCACCGTATTCTGTGGGTACTCCCATGCCGAGGAAACCCAAAGGTTTTGCTTTCTCCCACAGGTCCTCAATAAATTTTTCTTCCCTGTCCATCTCCTCTGTGAGTGGTAATATCTCTTTCTCACTGAACTTGCGTACTGTATCCTTTAACATTTTCTGCTCTTCGGTTAGGTCAAAGTCCATGCTATGCCCTCCTTTTGCCTGATAATGTATTCTCTTAAATTAACCTTATAATCAGATTCTCCTGGATGCTCCTGTAATCTGATTCCAGTAATACTTTACTAGACCTCTCGGCCTGCTTGATTAAACTTGTTTATAACTTTGTATACAGAATTACAAATTGACTTGTCAATCAAAATAGCCAAGCTTATATCTTAAATACTGCAGTATCTAAGGAATTTTCCAGAATTTCAGTGACTTGTCAGATGTAGTATGCTGATATCTTCTAAATGGTATATAAACCGCGAAGTCTTAAGATATATAAAATCCTTGAAGAAATATGGATTTACATGTAATAAAGGACAGATAAAGCATTATGACTAGGATGAAAAAAACGAATTTTTAATATTTGAGATATGAGCCTTAATAAGGGTGTGAGGAGGTATGATTCGGTGTCAAGAAGAATTGATGCGGCAGATGTATTGCGTGTAAGGGCTTGGGCATTAACGGTATTATCTATGATTCTAATTATATTTTTGGGTGTGTCTGGCTGTACCACGCACAAGGTGATCAAGGGTAAGGCCCTTGCCAAGTCAACGGTCCTCTCAAGCATAGGAAATGGGCCTGTGAATGATGGCAATGAACCACCTGTGAACCCCTATCTTGCAGATTCATACTGGCCTATGACCCACAGAAATCCGTATTGCCAGGCTTCTTCACCGTTCCCTGGCCCCCTTGGACAGGGGCCTGCAAGGTTTGACTTTAGAAGGGGATTTAGGGCGGTCGGCGGGCTCATCACCATTGCGTTCTCTCCCCTTTATCCGGACGGCAGGATGGTTATATGGGGCAGTGCAGTCAATTGCATATTCAAGGCATACCCTACTGTGGACGGGATGAGCATCATAGACCTTGTGAAGAAAAAACATGCGCACAGGTTTTCGATAAAGGAAGGTATATCAGGTGCATACACGATTGTTGACAAGGATAACACGTTCTTTGTGCCCAGGCTTAAGAAGATATATGCCTATGCTGATTCAATAAAGGGCAATCCAGAGTCAAAGATTGTTCAAAAGGGTGTTTTTACCATACCTGACAGCCAGCTGAGGGGTAAAGATGACTATGTCGTGGGTCTTAATATGACCTATGATGGCATGCTAGCCTTTGCAACGGGTCATGGTACTGTTGGCGTTGTATCCAGATCTTTTGACAGGGCTTATTACTACCACTGCCCAGTAGGTGAGGAGATATCCAATTCCATTGCATGTGACGAGGACGGCGGTATATACGTTGTTACAAGCAAGCACATGTACAGAGTACAGTGGACAGGTGACAGGCTAAGTACGGATGAAAAAGACAAGGGTTGGGTTGCGGACTACGACACAGGCGGCAATATAGAAGGCATAAGGCTTGGCCAGGGATCTGGTTCCACCCCTACACTGATGGGCGCGGGTAGCCAGGACAGGTTCGTTGTCATTACAGATGGACAGAGATTGATGCACCTGGTTTTGTTCTGGAGGGACAGTATCCCTGATGACTGGGTCCAGATACCTGGTACTAAAGACCGACGCATAGCAGCACAGGTACCGGTAACATTCGGTAATCCCCATGCCAGCCAGTCATCGTCTGAGCAATCAGTATGCGTAAGAGGCTATGGTGCGCTTGTTGTTAACAATCAGCTTAAGACAAAAAGCAAAAATCGCATAATGAATATCTTAAGGTCGGGCAATCCTAACATTGCTCCGTATGGGGCGGAAAAGTTTGAATGGAATCCAAGGACTAGGAAGCTTAGGTCTGTATGGGCAAACAACAAGGTAAGTCTGCCCAACGGCATACCATGCATGAGTGCAGCCACGAACCTTGTCTACGACGTAGGACAAAGGGATGGTGTGTGGACATGGGAAGCGATAGACTGGAGCACTGGAGAGTCCGTGTTTTACTACGGGTTGGGCGGTCATTTCTGGTACAACAGCGGCTGGGCTGGAACAGAGATTGGGCCAAACAAGGGCCTGTTCTCAGGGACTGTTATGGGTATGATGCGTTTGGTGCCGTTACATAAGTAGCCGTGTATGAGGCGGTATTCACACCGGGGTCATTATGCCTTTGCCTGTGGGTATATGATATTGTAACAACATGGGAAATGGGTTATAATATAATTATAAAGTACTCGGTGAAACAGAACGATAAATATCAGTAGAGGAGAGGTAAATGGCTGGCCCGTCTGACATATCCGCGATCCTGTCTCAGGCAGGAAGGATAGAAAAGGTGAACCAGAGTCCCTTTGCACAGTCAGAGGTGACGAAGCAGGTACTAACCGAGCAGGAGGCCAGGGAACGCTTGCGCATGAGCAGGGAGGTAAACGCGCCAAAGAAGGCAGATGAGATTACAGTCAGGGAACACGGGGAGAAGAAGAAACATGAACAATCCAGGCATGGCAGGGGATCCGAGAAAAAGGGGGAAAAGGACAACAAGGAAGAAAAGAAACATATTATTGACGTGGTGATATAGCCTTGGATGTAACCAAGACCCTACTTATAGCGCAGATTGCCATACAGATAGTCTTTCTAGTCATTGTGCTTATACTAATATTAAGGGAGAGACACATAAAAATACCCCTTGATACTATTGATGCACTTAAGCAGTCCATCGCGGAATCAAGGGCACTTTCAGAAGAATTCTCAACCCAGGTGACGGAAAAGGTCAAGGTACTATCCAGTCTCATGGAAGATGTGGAAACAAGGATAAAGCAGGCCAGTGATGTCAAGGCAAGGATGGAAGATCTGATAGACAAGCTATCTAATGTAAGGACATATACAAAGGATGATGTACTTAAGCTACACAAGGGTGGATTTGCACCAGAAGACATCTCCAGCATTACCGGCATACCAGTAGGTGAGATACAGTTGATGCTTAAGGTCTCAGGAAAAGAATAGGCCAGGTTTATGCTAGATGGTATTATTCATCCGAGCGTTCTCGAAAACGCAATCACGCTCAAGACCAGGATACCTTCCTTATTCGTTGGTAGACGGCTAGTTGTTACAGTGCTGTCAAACACCAAGGGAGGGAAGGTTCTAATCTCAATGTTCGGTAACAAGGTATATGTAGAGACCGACCTTGAACTTGTAAAGGGCCAGGTGTTGCACCTCAAGGTGCATGCATTAAGGCCAAGGGTAGTCTTAAAGCCGGTGGTGCAGGATGAAAGCAAATCTAGCTTTTCCAAAAGCGCAGTGGATGGTCTTATTGAGAGGTTGATAGGTTCGTTGGGCAGAACGGATATAAAGCACTTTGAGGCCAGAAAGATATTCGAACAAGTGTTGCAAAGTGCCAGGCATGATAATGACATCCAGTACCTTGTCCAGGCCTTGCTCAGGGATTTACCGGCCTTTGCCGGTGCTGTCGCGTTTTTCTACATACCTCTTCTTGTTGATAAAGATCCTGGAGGTAGGGCAAGGGTGGCCATTTATAAGGAAGGCGATGACTCCTACTCCGTAAACTTTGACGTGGATACAGATAACCTGGGCAAGATCAGGTGCACGGCACTGATGGGGAATGGTCTGGATATTGAGATTGTTTCTCCCTCTGCCTACGTAGTGGATCTTCTGAGATCGCATGCAGGAGAACTTTCAAATAGACTTACAGACATGGGCCTTGAGCTTAAAAGGCTAGAGATCATGCAGAGGGCCATATCTCGTACAGGTCAGGGTAGCCCTGAAATGGATGTCCTTGTATGACCACGAATAATAAGGATAACAATTCAAATAAGCAAGACAGGGCAGTAGCCCTGGGTTATCGTAGGGGTAAGGATGCAGCACCCAGGGTAAAGGCCAAGGGTAGGGGAAGACTGGCTGAAAAGATACTTGCCCTTGCAAAGGCCAACGGTATCCC
>QMLJ01000075.1 GCA_003643935.1 Deltaproteobacteria bacterium
TGAGGTCCTCCAAGAAACTTCTGGTCCTTGAGGGAAGGCGCCTGGTGGAAGATGCGCTTGCGAGAGGTATAACACCCCTCGCATCTGCTGTAACACCAGCTTACGTACGAAAAAACGGCGACCCAGGGTTCCCCTACCATGTTGTAAGCGAAGGCATTTTCAAAAGGCTCTCGCACACAGACTCCCCACAGGGTATCATAGCCTTTGCACCCAAACCATGGGCACAACTTTCAGAATCATTATTGCACGAGAAAATTATCATCCTGGACGGGATTCAGGACCCGGGCAACGTGGGAACCATAGTAAGGACAGCAGAGGCCTTTGGCATAGGTATGGTAATAATTACAGAGGGCAGCGCATCACCCTTCTCGCCAAAGGCCGTGCGCGCATCCATGGGTTCATGCTTAAGCGTGAAAATAGCAACTGCATCGACTTCGGAACTGAAGCACATCCCCCATACCCTCTTTAGCCTTAGCCCTTATGGAAGGTTATCCCTGAGCGAGCTCAGGTCATCAGGCAGGATCGCTTTATGCCTTGGCCGTGAGGGCACTGGTATAAGCCCAGATCTGATGAAGATCTCGCAGGAGAGCGTGAGGATACCCATATCAGGTGCCGAGTCTCTGAACGTCGCAGTTGCCGCAGGAATAGCTATGGCATATCTTTCGGGTCACCTAGGGAAGTAGTATCAGCCTGTATGATTTCGACATCGCTTGCTGCCTTAACCCGCGCACTTATCTTTGGATGCCTGAACACACTACCAGGTCCCATGAACCTCTTTACGCTGAGGCCTTCTTCGTCATAGTCGATCTCTATTGTACCCTTTTTGACCACGGTTATAGTGCCATCGCAAGGGCTAGTTAATTCTTCTCCTTTACTTACATGAAGGTGCAATACCGGGTAGCTAGAGAGCGAATGGCCCAGCATAAGGTCTTCTCCCGCCTTTTTAAGCAAACGCTCTGTATAAAGGGTCTCCAGTCTCTTTTCCACGTAGGGATACTTGTTACACAGTCCTCTCAGCTCAGCTGACGGTAATCTCACGACCTCCCCCTTGTCAACTGACCTGACCGATGCAGTCCTTAGCCTGTGGTGAAAAAACCCTATCTCCCCGAAAACATCCCCTTCCTCCAATATGCCAACCCTGGTGCTGTCCCTTATAACCTCGAACTTGCCCTCTGTTACAATGTAGATATCATTGCCGGGATGCCCTTGTCTTATGACATAGCTGCCTTTCTTGGTCTTTATTATCTCCATGATGTCCATAAAGTCTGCAAACTCTTCATAGTCCATACCTGAGAAAATAAATATGTCATCCTTGCCTATAGATCCTATACGGCCCATGTACCAGTTGAACTCCCTCTTAGCATCTCCTTTTAATCCCATGCGGGAATATACCTTTATCAGCATCCCCTGTATCCTGGGCCCTGGCCCCAGGATACTACGCGCGCTTTTAATCGCTGCAACAGCCCTAAGGCCTGCTTTTTGCTCGAGATACACATCTACCAACCTGGCATACAAGTTCAGTGCATCTTCGCTTTTACCTTTCCTGGCCGCTCTCTCTGCCATTCTCAACATCTGCCTGGGGCTTACAGCCTCCTTTTTTTTCATTGACTTACGAATCCATCTCATTACACCTCCCAACAAACAATCTAGCCTGTCTCTTAAGAACAGGACACCTAAAGTCATGGCCTCAGGGCTTGTTGTCTCTCATGGATTTGGAGAACAAGTCCCTCACATATAAACATCTAGATGCGATGTTTCTCTAGATGTTCCTCTATATATTGAGCTATGTAATGACTTGCCTTGCCATCACCAAAGGGCATTGCATTTTTTTCAGCCGGGCTTGTGTCTTTCATGCCCATAACTGAACTATAAATGGAAACATCATCTGGCCCAACAAGCCGGTTCCAACCAGTTTCCACTGTTTCAGGCCATTCCGTCTTGTTACGAACGGTCACACAAGGTGTTCTAAGCATAAATGCCTCTTTCTGAACACCGCCGGAGTCTGTTACGACACACATGGCATCCCTTATCATTGCAAGCATGTCCAAATAGCCCACAGGCCGGGTCATCAAAAGACCTTCCGACACAGAATATTCCATGGTCTCCAAGATTCTCCTTGTCCTGGGGTGCACCGGGAAAACAACCTTCACCTCACGTGCCAGCATCCTTATGCCAGATAATATACCTAGAAGCCTATCCCTATTATCCGTGTTTTCCTGCCTGTGGATGGTCACAAGTACAAATGTCCCTTCAACAGGACACGGATGACTCATATCTAGGAACGTTTTCATGGCATCCAGCATAACGTCACCAGTGAAGACACCGGCCAATCCTTCCATATTTAGTTGCTTTACCGCCCTTTGAGTCGGGCAAAATAGGTGTTCAGACATGTGATCGGTGAGCACCCTGTTTATCTCCTCTGGCATATACCTCTCAAAACTCCGAAGTCCGGCCTCAACATGCGCCACCGGTATACCTAGTTTTACAGATGCAAGGGCTCCTGCAAGGGTGGAATTTGTATCCCCGTACACAAGTACTATAGGGGGACTCTCCTTTATAAGGACCGCCTCTATACTCGATAGCATCTCAGCTGTCTGTCTTCCATGAGTCGATGAGCCCACGCCTAGATTGTATTCAGGTTCTTTAAGGCCCAGTTCCTCGAACATCAAGGAGGACATCTCGTAGTCATAGTGTTGGCCGGTATGGATAACCTTTGACGCAATGCCCATGGCATCAAGCGCCCTTAGCACTGGGGATAACTTGATAAACTGTGGCCTAGCCCCTACGATATGAATTACACTGTTATTGTCCATAGACTCAATTCAAACTAACACAAAGAGAACCTTGTATCCAGCGTTTATCCCTGGATGCATCATCCAGGACGCCTGGTCTTTACACTAGCCAAGCATAGGTTATTTCATGGGATTCTTACAACGATACACTCTCTTTTCAGAAACTCAGACAGCTCTTTTTTGTATCTCTCTGCTGCTTTTTTTGTAGGGAAACTCCCCCATTGAACCAAGTACCACCTTCCTTGCTTTCTTGTAGTGGCACTCAAGTGCATCTTCCTGAGCCTTTCCACAAGGGACCTTGCAGAGGCCCTGGTCTTTAATGCAGCGATCTGTATGCAATAATTATTGCTGGCAGACGATATGTGCTCCTGTGCAAGGATATCATAGAAACTATATTTATAGTTGCCCATCTGCCTTGTTTCCTGTGTAGAGCCCCTGGTGGGAGAAGGAGCTGGTTGAACAATCTCTTTTTGACCGAGCATCCTACTGGGCCTCATGGATGCCTTGCTGTAAGGGCTCAGCCTTAAAGGAATACCCGGAGATTTTACCGCATGGTTGAAGAGTAGTGCAGATCCTATAAGGGCGGTAACAGAGAGAAAAAATAGAAAAAGATTCATGGCTACCGATTGCTTGTAGGGTCTCTTCTTATGCTTCCTCTTTACCGGCATAATCTTTACATAACCTCTGGGGCATCTATACCCATAATTGAAAGGCCACCCCTTAGGACCTGGCGCACGGCATCCACCAGGCAAAGTCTTGCCAGACTGAGTTCTCTGTTGTCCGAGATGACCTTGTTCTTATTATAGAAACTATGGAAAAGACCTGCAAGCTCCAATAGGTAAAAAGATAAGTGGTGAGGTTCCAGATTGCGCGCACATGATATAAGAAGTGAGGGATAATCTGCCAAGGCCTTGATAAGTGCAAGGTCATCTCCACGAGAGACATAACCAAGGTCAGCGGCACCTATATCGGGCACCAAGCCCATTTTCGACGCCTTGTTTAGAATGGAACATATCCTTGCATGTGCATATTGTATGTAGAATACCGGGTTCTCATTGCTCTTCTTCTTAGCTAGTTCAAGGTCAAACACTAGGTGGCTATCGCATTTCCTCATGAGAAAGAAATACCGTGCAGCATCCTTTCCAACCTCGTCTATGATCTCCTTCAAGGTTACAAATTCCCCCTTTCTCGTGGACATGTAAACGGGTCTCCCTGACCTTTCAAGAGAGACGAGCTGTATCAGTAGTGCATGAAAGCTGTCCCCATCACCTCCAAGGGCCTCAATCGCTGCCCGCATCCTGGGAACGTATCCATGATGATCTGCACCCCATATGTCTATAATCTTATCATAGCCCCTTTCCAGTTTGTCCATGTGGTACGCGATATCAGAGGCAAAATAGGTCAGGGTACCGTCCCTTTTCCTTACAACCCTGTCCTTTTCATCTCCAAACCTGGTTGACCTGAACCACAACGCCCCATCCGATGTGTAGATAAGGTCTCTTGACTTAAGGATATCTACGGCCTTCTGTATCTTGCCTTCTTCGTGCAACGTACTCTCGCTGAACCACCTGTCAAATTCTATACCGAACGAGTCGAGATCTTCCCTGATACCTTTAAGGATTCTCTTCGAGGCAAAATCCCTGCATAATGCCACGGCTTCCCTCGTGGAATAGTGCAATAACTCATCCTGATACCTGGCCTTTATGTCTGCTGCAATATCCCTTATATAATCGCCCTGATACCCGTCTTCAGGAAAATCCCCCTCTTCCCCGCATAGTTCAAGGTACCTGGCAAAGACAGAGCGCCCCAGCGTATTCATCTGGTTACCCACGTCATTTATATAGTACTCTCTCTCAACCAAGAAACCTGTTATCTTGAGTATGTTGGCCAGGGTATCCCCTACAGCTGCCCCCCTTCCATGCCCTACGTGAAGGGGACCAGTCGGGTTCGCACTTACAAACTCTATCTGCACCTTCTTGCCTTTCCCGTAAGAGCTCTTCCCATAGGCGTCTTTATCCCTTAGTATGTCCCCAAGGACACCAACCCAGTACTCAGGTTTAACCTTGAAATTTATAAATCCAGGACCTGCAATCTCTATGCTTGAAAACATATTCCCATGCCTTTGTTTTATATTATGCACTATTATGGATGCGATATCCCTAGGCGGCTTCCCTTCCCTAGAGGCTAGTGGCATGGCCACGTTGGTTGCAAAATCACCGAATTCCTTCTGGGTAGGCCTATCTACTTGGATTTCGTTCGGTATTGCACTTGATATAAGATGCTTACTAATAAGCTCCTTAAGGCTTAACCTCAACAGTTCTTCTATCTTTGACTTCATGTAGCGCTCCTAGAGTTCTATGGATCAAGATGATTTTTCATCTGTCTTGAGTGTTGTCAACAGCTAAATTTAACAAAATAGGGCAAAAACACATATAACTCACAAGTGAAATACACGATATATCTATAGGAGAAAGATTACAACAATAAGGTGGTATCCCTCCTTATAGCCACCCGTGCCCTACAAAGAGATTAAGAAAGTCATTCTTACTCTGATAGTTACGAGGAATCTATGTATGAAGAAACCTATGAGACGAGAAAACCACTGCCGGATATAATAAGAAATCCATGCCCCGGCCTATAAGTCAGCATGGATCATGTACATCAAGGGCAACAATCCAAAGACCTCTATCCTTTAGCACCTTTTGCTCTTCCTAGTGGCCTCTTCGTAAAGTCGCCAAATGCATAGAAAAACGGCCAGCGCCAGCAGACCAGTCATGAACTTTGGCTCTGTATTGAACTTTAAATCAATCCAGTGCCCTACAAGCAGAAATAGAAAAGACGATATCACCATTGTAAAGCCCCATGCACTGATCATGAAGATCTGCATACTGTTAATCTTTCCATGGACCTTATTGTTTGTGCTTGCCATGATACTCATCTCCTTATCCTTAAAGGACCATTTGGGGGCAATCCATGACTGCCCCCTTGCTATACAATTATCAGCTCACCATGGACTTTATCGCATCAATAACCGGTGCAGTGAATATGGCCACGAGAATTGCATAAAGGGCAAAGGAACCAATCGCCTCGCTCAGGTACATCTTGGGGTATCTGTATTTTAAAGAGGTTATGATAAGACCACCCATTATTAGACAACCAAGATGGAAATAGGGAAAGTTGGCTGCATTTGTCGCCATGTATTCAGCGTAGCCGAACGATACCGTGGTCAGTAATACAAACGCAGCAAGTAACAATGTCTGTAATATCTTTTTCATGACCTTTACCTCCTTTTTTCTCTTAACTTCACCAATAGTAATGAAATAAACGTGCCATGTTTGAAGTATACACTAATAATATTTGTAACTAGTTGTTTTTAAATATGTTTTATGCCAGAGACCAGGCTTGTGACATACTGATCCAATCCGGGAAAGGCTAGATTCTTTAAAGAAATGTTAACAAAATTTAATATAATGTTGAATGAATTGTTAAATTATATCTTCACATCCATTAATACCTAGGCACAGTATTAAGAAATGCCATTGAAAGTAGAAAACTACCGACTATTTACTAGTCCCTCTCGAACTTTATACCGTACTTCTCTAATTTTCTCTCGAACGTGGGGCGGGATATACCCAGGATCTCGCA
>QMLJ01000076.1 GCA_003643935.1 Deltaproteobacteria bacterium
GGACCCTGCTTAAGCATCTATTCTTGGGCGTCTCCCTCCTCTTCCTTGGGTCAATGGTAAGGATGACGGCCATGTTCTTTGTCATGGTCTGGCTCCTCATGTGGGTATTCAGAAGAAAGCAAGGCCTTATCACTAGGACCATTATCCTTTCCACCCCTGTTCTGGCGCTTTTGCTATTCATGGCTTTCAGGCCAGATGCAAGTCTCTTTACAAGGAAGGGCTTTGCCCTGCCTGCTCTTATATCCTGCTGGCAAGGGATCCTGCCCATGCTTGGATCTGGTGCCTTGGTGCTCAGAAAGTTTTTTGCAACAGGTAATTATCTCCCGGTGTTCTTTGGATTCCTCGGTCTTTACTATTTCAGAAGGCATGTGTATTACGCGCATCTGAGCCTTGTACTTGTAATTTTTCTCCTCGTGCTATCCATTATGCCCTGGATATCCGACAGGTATTTTCTTGCACCCCTTGTATGGATGTATCCTCTTTCAGCATACGCTCTTACATGGTCGTTTTCGCACCTGTCCAGGCCGATAAAGATATTGGCAATCCTTACCATTGTACTGTGTCCCCTGGTATGGGCAGACAAGGCTCTCACCCCCCCGGATGCAGATAGGCTTGCAAGGAAAGATGCCGGCAGATGGATTCTAGCCAGTGCAGGTGGAGACAACATTGTTGTAACCAACCGGGATAGGCTGGCCTTTTATGCCAGGGCGAGGTTTGTGCCACTTATGGGATCCAATGACATAAAGAAAAGCCCGGGCCGTTGCATGGCTATAGATACCATGCTGGCAGATGGGAAGGCAGCAAAGTCCGTACTGGACAGGATGGGTATCAAGCCGGACAGAAAATTCAGGACAATATACGTGTACCTCCCCAGGTATAGTGGGTGTGCACAACGCCTGAAAGATATCCACTGAGTTAATAATGCAACTGGTCTTACTGGTAAAGAGGGACAGTCAAGGTCCGTACATGCTTGACTAGGGCATTGGTTGATGATACATGGCTAAAATCGATGATCGTTCTTTTATGAAGATAGCCCTTGAAGAGGCCTTGGAGGCTTACGGGGAAGGAGAGGTGCCTGTAGGTGCGGTGCTTGTCAAAGATGGGCTCATTGTGAGGGGTCATAACATGGTGATCCAATCCCGTGATCCCACGGCCCATGCCGAGATAGTTGTTATAAGGGATATGTCATCAAGGGTTGGTAATTACAGGCTCTCTGGTTCCTCTCTATACGTGACTCTGGAACCATGCATCATGTGTGTGGGAGCCATTGTACAGGCAAGGATCGCTAGGCTTGTGTTCGGGGCACCTGATAAGAGGTTCGGAGCGGTTGAATCGATGTTAAGAGGCTTTGAACTTGGCCTCAATCATAGACCTGAGGTTGTCTCCGGTATAATGGAGGAAGAAGTAAGGGATCTCCTCAGGGATTTTTTTAGCAAGAGGCGGTAGGAGAGGTACCGAAGTGGTCATAACGGGGCCGACTCGAAATCGGCTGTTCCCTTAAAAGGGGGACCGTGGGTTCGAATCCCACCCTCTCCGCCAAGTATACATGGAGAGATGCCCGAGAGGCCGAAGGGGCGCGACTGGAAATCGCGTGTACTGTTAAAAGCAGTACCGTGGGTTCGAATCCCACTCTCTCCGCCAAGAGAAAAGCCCTCTAAGAGGTGCCGGGTCTCATGCAGCGTGGCCCTGTGAACCCCGTCAGGCCCGGGAGGGAGCAGCGGTAAGCAGCAAGCCACACGTGCATGGCAAGGCTCGGCACCTCTTAGAGGGCTTTTCTCTTGAATACTCTCTTATTCAATATTAGGATTATGACATGTATCAGGTAATAGCCCTTAAATTCAGACCTCAGCGTTTTGAGGATGTTGTTGGACAGGATCATGTAACCCGGGTAATAAGGAACGGGATAGATTCAGGACGCATACCACACGCTTTTATCTTCTCTGGTCCCAGGGGTGTGGGCAAGACATCGGTAGCAAGGATACTTGCCAAGTGCCTTAACTGCGAGAAAGGCCCTACGAGTACCCCGTGCAATGAATGCAGGTTATGCCGAGAGATCACTGCCTCAAGGGCGGTCGACGTGTTCGAGATAGATGCCGCATCCCATACCGGTGTTGATAACATAAGGGAACTTATAGAGAACGCACGCTATGCACCTGCCATGTCCAGGTACAAGGTTTTTATCATTGACGAGGTGCACATGTTGTCCAAATCGGCGTTCAACGCCCTTTTGAAAACCCTGGAGGAGCCACCAGCTCACGTGGTATTCATAATGGCCACTACCGAGGTAGAGAAGGTGCCGCTCACCGTGCTCTCCAGGTGCCAGAGATACGAATTCAGGCGTATAGGGGTGGATGACATTATCTCCCAGTTAAGGCATATAAGCTCTTTAGAAGGTCTCAAGATCACCGATGATGCAATGATGACAATGGCAATCCAGGCTGATGGTAGTATGAGGGATGCACAGAGCATAATGGAACATCTGGCATCCTTTGGAAAACAAGAAATAGACGTTGATTCAGTGGAAGAGATACTCGGGATTATAGACCACGCCACACTTAGGTCGCTACTGAAGGCCATTGTAGATAGGGATGCAATTGAGATGATAAAACTTATAGATAGGGTCTATCAATTCGGAAAGGATTTGACCCAGCTGTACAAGACCCTGCTTGAACAGTTTAGGAACATGATGCTGCTGAAGCTTGGTTATAACGAGCTGCCCATCCCCTTGGAAGACAAGGCCTTCCTCACGGACCTGGTGGAGGCCATACCCTTTGAGGAGATACACAGGTTTCTTAGTATACTGATACGCTCCGAGGAGGACCTGAAGTATTCCATGCTGCCGCGTATAACAGTGGAGACCATACTTTTAAGGATAGTATCGGCCCCCAGGCTTGCTGACCTGGCCAAGGTTATTGATGCCATATCTTCAGGCAAGTTGCCAGCCCTTCCAGAGGTTGCTATACAGCCATCCACAAGGGAGGAACCATCGTTGTACAAGAAGCCCATAGATGGCCACCCAAAACTATGGGAAGGCTTTCTAGGCTACCTCAGGGATCATGATCATGCCCTTTATGCAGTGCTCTCAAAGTCCAGGCTTGTATCTGAGAAAGAGGGTGAAGTGGTGCTTAGCGTATCCAGCGCATTCATGGCTGACCAGGTAAACAGGATACTCCCTGATGTGAGTAAAAGGGCACGTGGCTTTTTCAACAGGGATGTCAGGATAGAGATTGGTTTCGAGGATGCTGGCAAGGGGGACAAAGAGAAGCCACCCCCATCGGAGATACGTGCTAGGGCCATGAAGTCACATGTAGTAAGGGAAGTACTTAGCCAGTTTAACGGTGTGATACGTGATGTCAGGCCCAAGAAATAAGACTATTACAGCAATTAATGGCGTCCGGGTCGGTCATTACACCGATAGTGAAGGTGGCACAGGGCTGACGGTTGTACTATTTGATGAGCCTTTCGTCGGTGCAGCCGATATCTCTGGTATGGCAACATCGACCCGGCAGATAGATTCCCTTTCCTTGTTACACCCGGGGAGCATGGTTCATGCTGTGTGTTTCACTGGTGGATCGGCCTTTGGACTTGGTGCTGCCACGGGAGTAAGCAAGTATCTGGAAGAAAATGGTGTGGGCCTAGATATGTATGTGGCAAGGATCCCTGTTGTGCCGACTGTTGCCATATATGACCTCTCCTTTATGAGTTCATCGGCAAGGCCTGGGGTTTCAAATGCCTACGGGGCATGTGTAGCTGCTTCATCAGGGCCTGTTGAACAGGGATGCATAGGTGCTGGCACCGGTGCAACGGCTGGTAAGCTACGGGGGGTACTGGGCGCAACCAAGACAGGCTTGGGGTCGGACCTGGTTGAAGGTATGAATGGTGTAAAGGTAGGGGCCATTGTGGTGGCCAATCCATTTGGGGACATACTGGATAGGGGAGGTATGATTATTGCCGGTGCAAGGGATGGGAATAGGTTTCTTGATACCATGAATGCAATTCGCTCTGGAGAGGTTAGGAAACACGCAGGGAGCCCCGGGGGAAACACAACACTATGTCTTATTGCGACAGATGCATACCTGGACAAGGTGGGATGCAAGCAGGTTGCACGCATGGCCAGTGTAGGCCTTGCCAGGCATATATCGCCCTATAACACACCATTCGACGGGGATGTTGTCTTATGCCTGTCTAGGGGGACAATAAAGGTAGACATATTGCACCTTGGGGTGTTGGCATCACTAGCTGCAGAAAACGCACTCATGAATGCCGTACAAATGGCCAGGTCCATGGGAGGGCTTCCCTGTTCCAAGGATTTCCAATAGGCTAGGTTTATAGACAATTAACATGAAAAGCCGGAGCTATATTGGTAAAGCCCCTGCTTTTTTACTTCAGGCCTTGTTCTGTTTCTCAATCTCCTGTTTCCTTAGCTCTTTTCTCAGCACCTTACCAACTGCACTTTTTGGAAGATCGTCTCTGAACTCCACGAGTCTTGGTACCTTGTACTTGGCCAGGTTCTCCCTGCAGTATTCTATGATTTCTTCTTCTGTTGCTGTCTCGCCGTCCTTTAGCACTACAAACACCTTAACGGTCTCCCCCCTGTATTCATCGGGTACACCTATGGTGCAGGCCTCCTTGATCTTTGGGTGCTTGTAAAGGACTTCGTCTATCTCCCTTGGGAATATGTTGTAACCACTTGCTATGATCATGTCCTTCTTTCTATCCACTATGTAGAAGTAACCGTTATCATCCATAGTTGCTATGTCACCTGTATAGAGCCAGCCATCCCTCAGGGTACTCTTTGTTTCATCCTCCATGTTCCAGTAACCTTTCATTATTTGAGGTCCCTTTATGATAAGTTCACCAGGTTCGCCCACCGGCATCACTTTAGTCCCTTTATCCTGGTCCACTATCTTACATTCTGTATCAGATACAGGTAGACCGATCGAGCCGGGTATCCTTGTAGCGCCCTCTCCAAACGGGTTTATGTGCGTTACCGGTGTACTCTCTGTAAGCCCGAACCCCTCGCATATTGCAGCACCTGTAAGATTCTCGAACTTTTCTATCACCTCCACGGGAAGCGGTGCGCTCCCAGAGAAGCAGCCCTTTATGGAGCTGAGGTCGTACTTGGGCAGGTCGGGATGGTTTATCATGCCCACGTACATGGTGGGTACTGAGGCAAAAAAGGTTACCTTGTACTTTTTGATTGCCTCAAGCAATGCCTTGGGCTCAGGCCTTGGTATGAGTACTATTGATGCACCGCACCAAACCGGGAAATTCATCGCGCACGTCATGCCAAAGGAGTGGAAGAATGGAAGCATGCCCATGTGTACTTCCTCGGGTGCTGTTGGCTTGAACTCAGGGAACCATGCCTCGAGCTGTTGTACATTGCAGCTGAGGTTTTTGTGGGTAAGCATGACACCCTTTGATACACCTGTTGTACCGCCAGTGTACTGCAGGCAGGCAACGTCCTCCCAACCTATATTGAGTTCAGGTGGGTTGGGCGGGTATTTTGCAAGTATTTCCTTGAATGTGAATACATCCTCTGCCTTCTTTACCTCTGCCTTCAGGCCCTTTTTCTTGGCCACAAGTGGGAATAGAATGTTCTTGGGAAATGGAAGATAATCGCCTATTCCGCATGTGATTATCTGCTTTACAGGGGTTTTGGGTCTCAAGTCGATCATCCTGTTGGCGAGGAGGTCAAGCGCTATAAGTACTTTTGACCCCGAGTCGTTTAGCTGGTGCTCTAACTCCCTGTCCGAGTAGAGTGGATTATTCGAGACCACGATTGCATTGGCCCTGTGTATTGCATAGTATCCAACAACGCAGTGTATGGTATTTGGGAGAAGAAGGGCTACCCTGTCTCCCTTTTTAACGCCCATGGATACCAAGGCCGTTGCAAGGCGTTCCACCATGTCTACCAGCATGGCATAAGTAACCCTGTACCCCTCGAATATAAGGGCAGTATTTGTGGGATGATCTCTTGCCGATTTGTATAATGCCTGGATGACCGGTAATTCCTGGTAGTCTATATTGGCAGGTACATCATGACCATAGTTTTTAAGCCATACCTTTTCGGCGTACTTGCTTTCTTCTGCCATAATCTCCCCCTTTCGATAATACATTGTAATCTTGATAAATAAGAATAGGCTTAAGCTACTTAATGTCAAGGTTTAAATCGTGATAGATCGAAGATAGATAAGATACCAGGCGTCAGGCGTCAAAAAAATAAGATTCATGGTCTAGATGTAAGGTGCAGGGTACAAGGTTTATGGTGTAGGGTATAAGTCGTCGGGAAGAAGTAATGGGTTTTACAACGGACCACGGTAGGTCTATGGTAAAGTTGGACAATGCCAGTTAGTTGATGTAGTAAGTCTTTAAAAGAGGAAGGAGATATTCGGCGATGAAACAAGTCCCATA
>QMLJ01000077.1 GCA_003643935.1 Deltaproteobacteria bacterium
AAGACTTGCATATCTCTTAAGAACCCCGGTAAGTTTCCTTTCAGGGGGGCTCCATTGCCTTCTCCTATGCTCCATCTCTGCCTCATCCACAAGTAAATCTATCCTCCTCTGCGGGATATCTATCTCTATAATATCACCTTCCTTTACAAGTGCAATGGGTCCACCTTCTGCTGCCTCGGGTGAACAGTGGCCCACTGAAGCACCCCTGGTACCACCGCTGAACCTTCCGTCTGTTATGAGTGCTACATCCGTATCGAGGCCCATACCGGCTATAGCAGAGGTAGGGGTCAGCATCTCCCTCATACCAGGCCCCCCTTTTGGGCCCTCGTAACGTATCACAACTGCATCCCCTTTCTCTATCTTTCCCGCCATTATGGCCTCGGTTGCATCCTCCTCAGAGTCAAAGACCCTTGCCTTTGCCCTTACCTTCATCATCTTCGGAAGCACCCCGGATTGCTTGACAACCGCCCCGTCCGGGGCAAGACTGCCCCTTAGTATGGCTATACCACCCTCTTCGTGGTATGGTGAGGTGGTTGGCCTTATAACCTCTGAATTCGTTATCCTGGCCTCTTTGAGGTTATCTTCTAGTTTTGAACCTGTTGCCGTCATTACAGAGGTGTCAAGAGCTCCCAGTCCTGATAGGCGCTTCATGACTCCCATGATCCCACCCGCATAGTACAGGTCCTCAATGTGATATGGCCCCGCAGGAGACATGTTGCACAGGTGCGGCACCTTTCGGCTCATGTGGTCAAAGTCGTCGAGCTCAAGTTCAATACCTGCCTCGTATGCTATTGCAGGGACGTGTAGCACCGTGTTGGTGGAACAACCAAGTGCCATGTCAACGGCTATGGCATTCATGAAAGATGCCCTTGTTGCTATGTCCCTTGGCCTTATGTCTTTCTCCAGCAACTCCATAACCTTCATGCCCGCGTGCTTGGCAAGCCTGAGGCGCGCTGAAAGCGGTGCAGGTATGGTGCCATTTCCCGGCAGACCAAGCCCTAGCGCCTCGGTAAGGCAGTTCATGGAGTTAGCCGTAAACATGCCGGAACAGGAGCCACACGAAGGACAAGCCGAGTCCTCTAATTCCTTTAGGTCATCCTCGGTTATCTTGCCTGCCTTGAGTTCACCTACGCCCTCGAACACGCTTATCAGGTCGACTGTTCTACCATCGAGCTTTCCTGCAAGCATGGGCCCGCCCGAGACAACGATTGACGGTATATTGAGCCTGAGGCACGCCATGAGCATGCCGGGGACTATCTTGTCACAGTTGGGCACAAAGACCATTGCATCAAAGGCATGCCCCATGGCTATAAGCTCTATGGAATCTGCTATAATCTCTCTTGTCGGCAAGGAATACTTCATGCCCTCGTGGTTCATGGCAATGCCGTCACACATGCCTATCACTGAGAACTCCATGGGCGTGCCCCCTGCTAGCCTCACCCCAGCCTTCACAGCAGATACCACCTGGTTTAGGTGCATATGCCCGGGTATTAATTCATTGGCCGAGTTCACTATGCCAATAAAGGGTCTTTCTATCTCTTCATCCGTAAGACCCAAGGCCTTCATCAGAGACCTGTGCGGTGCCTTTTCCGCTGACTTCTTTGTCTTGTCACTTCTCATATGATATCACCTCTCGATTGGTTATGTCAGACCGAAGTATTGCACCAAACATCACTGTTTTCAAGGCCAGGTTGCACGCAAAAGGGATTAACAGGTCATTACTAAATACCGGGCATTATTAAACGACGGTTACCACTATTTCCCTTTTTGACCTAGGCCCATCGAACTCGCAGAAGAATATGTTCTGCCACGTACTAAGAAGAAGTTCACCATCCCTTATTGGTATGACCTCGGACGGCCCTACAATACCGGCCTTTATGTGGGCATCGGCGTTTCCATCGACCCTGTCATGTAACCACTTGCCACGTGGTGCCAAATCTCTCAGGCATTTAAGTACATCAATCTGTATGTTGGGATCCCAGTTCTCCTGTATCATTATGGCAGCAGTTGCACCCCTGGCATAAAGTGCACATAGTTCCTTACCATTTCCATGCTCATGGACTATCTCCCTTATCCTCTCAGTGATATCCACAAGTTCCTCTCGCTTGGATGTTGGAAACGTCACAATAATCTGCATGCCAGCTTTATAATAACACCAGGACACACCTGTATCAATATCCAGTAGTATCTACCAGGCGATGATCAGGTATTCATGGCATAAAAGGCTGGGAGTGTCTTTATGAATATCAACTTGTCTTAAAACATATTGTTGATATAAAGGGCATTATATGACGTTGATCCTGTTCTTCTTGAGTGCTGCTTTAATAAGTCTTTCCGGTGTAATGGCACCAGGACCACTTACTGCTGCTACAGTTGCCTATGGCAGGAGGAGTCCTAATGCAGGCGTACTTGTAGCCATAGGCCACGGCATGGCAGAATTTCCCATCATGATAATAATAGCCCTTGGCTTTGGAAGGATCCTACAAGACCCTGGTACCGGTATATTCATAGGAGCAGCAGGCGGCATCTTACTTGTTTACATGGGCATTAACATGATTAGGAACGAAAATACCAGTAACATGATGCATGCAAGGGCAAGGGAACCATCAAAAAACCCTATAACAGGAGGCATTGTCTTAAGCCTCGGCAACCCCTACTTCCTGGTATGGTGGGCCACCGTAGGAGCCACTTTGATATCTACATCCCTCAAGTTCGGGATCCTGATCTTTTTCTTGTTCACCATTGTACACTGGTCAATGGATTTAATATGGTGTTATATACTCTCGTTCGCAACATTCAGGGCAGGTCATATCTGGGGTGAGAAATTCTCCAGGGCTATAACCATGTTCTGCAGCGTCACCCTGGTATTCTTTGGAGGGATGTTTATATACCTTGCAATCAGGTCCTTGGCCTTTAAGGTATAGCCCTTACAGAAGACCCTTTACCAAGCATGCAGCATAACAGGTTCACCCCTCACGTCTTCTATGCCCTTTAACCTAAAGTGATATTCAGGATTGATATCTTTCAAGACCTGCATCAAGGCAAGTGCATCACCCGGTTTGTGGTATGTGGTGATTGCAATCCTGGGCTTGAGCATCCTTATTGTATCCCTTGCACCTTCCAGGAGTTTCATCTCGTGCCCTTCAAGATCTGCCTTTATATAAGATGGCCTGGCCCCGGTACGGCTGCAGAAGTTATCAATGGTATCCAGCTCTACCTTGCAAGGGGTCTCTTCTTGTGTTATAGTCGATACTATACCATCCTCCTTGAGATATGCACTGCCAGTTTTATCCCCGAGTGCACTTGGTACTATGGTAACATTATCTACATTCTCAAAGGTCTTCTCAAGGCAGTGGTGGAAATCCACCAGGGGTTCGAAACAGAATACATGGTCCGCCCTTTTGTAAACAAGGTATGAAAACAAGCCCTCGGCAGCACCACAGTCAAAGACCACGTCATTGTCCACCCTTGTCTGCTCTACCTCATAATAGTGCCATGTCCATGGGTAGAATTGCTCGGCAATTATCTGGTACAGCATGAGCATATCCATATCCACGGGAAAGAAAAAGGGTTCTGTATATCCCTTGAAGAAAATCTTGCGACACTCCCCTTCCCTATGCATAGATTCAATGCGTCTTGATGCCAGCACGCTGCATGTAGGTGCAAAGACGTTTCTTACAAAGTGGTAAAAAGATCCCCCAAAGGTCTTCTTTGACAGGGCATGGGCAAGTATCCTTGTTCTTCTGTTGTCAAAAAGGTTTATCATAACTCTTACATGCTATAACACGCAGGGCCTGATCTGACACGCAAAAATTAGCCTAGACTTCGTCTTTTAGACCAAGCCTTCTCCACAGGAACATTATTATCCAGTCACGCATGCGCTCCGGGGCAAACTTTGCTATTACATAAGAGAGCTTGGCATCCCAACCCACTATGTAATGATACCTCGGCCTATCTGAGGTGAGGGCATGCACTACTGCCTTAGCGACCTTGTCTGCAGGTGTTGCAACCCTGGTTATCCTGCCTGGATGATCCAGTACATTAAGTACTGCCCTTATAGCTGGCCCGTAGAGTTCATGAGCGCTCCTGGGAAAGTTCTCCACCGTCCTGTGGGCAGCATCCCTGGCCTTGTCCCAGATGGGTGTCTTTATTATGCTCGGTTCTATTATGGATACCGGCACATTCCAAGGTCTAAGTTCTAAGCGTAGGGAGTCTGTGATGGCTTCAAGGGCTGCCTTGGAGGCAGAGTAAACGCTAAGAAAAGGCTGGGGCATAATACCCGTTATTGAGCCCATAAATACTATACGGCCACTGCCTTGCCTTATCATGGGCAAGAATGCCTGAGTGACCCTGGCGTGGCCAATCACATTCACCTCTAGTTGCCTGCGTATATCACCTATGGCAAGAAACTCAAAAAGTCCCCCGACACTTATGCCTGCATTATTGACAAGCCCCTGTATACCTGACCCTCCTGTGCTGGCACTCACTACCTTTACGGCTGACCTTACTGATTTCCCATCGGTTATATCCATGTATACCGGGATCAGACCTCCTGATGACTCTTTCTCAAGTGCCATGGCATCTGTTTCCTTGCGCACCCCCGCAAAGACCCTGAAACCTGCCCTCTCAAGGTGCAAGGCGCAAACCTTGCCTATACCTGTTGATGAGCCAGTTATTAATACGGTCCCTGGACTGTTGGACTTATCCATGCTTACCTAAAAACCTCCTTTTTTATCACACCATATATACGGTCCATCTATTATTGCTCGGCATAATACATGAATAACAACACTCTTTATTACGACCTTTATTACAATGAGTATATAACTTTTGTAGTTTTTTGTCCAGCCGGCTGATCGCCATATATCTCCTGCTTTCCAGCTTGATATCACATGTGAATAAATTGAGGTGTCTTATGAAAATTTTTTCAAACAAATGGTAAAGTTTTTCATACCCCGAGAAATGTGCATTTTTTTTCATAAAGACTAATCCCTTGATTATATTGCCTATCCCCAATAAAATACTAGCTAATTAACTGATAGTCTACTCGTACTTATCCCGTGCTTCTTGGATCACTATCTGGCACAATTTGTGAAGTAAGTATCCAACGTGAGTGCTGGATATTTATATACAGGGTGTGTTAAATAATGCATTTACCTAAGATTAAAACTAAAAAGTTAAGGAGAGTATCATGGCTAAACGTTCAATGATTGAGAGTCTAGGAGTTTACATACCAGAGGGAAGGCTTAGCACAAAGGAACTATTAGAAGGCTGCAAGAATAGGCCAGACCTTGACCTTGAGGGCATAACAGGCATAAAGGAAAGGCCCGTGGTAGGTGAAAACGAGTATGTTCTTGACCTCTCCAGGAAGGCTGTCTCAAAGTGCTTTGAGGTGTCAAGGTACTCTCCAGAGGATATGGACATGGTAATCTGCGCAAATATCTCAAGGTATAATGGCCCGGATTACAAGGCCAATTTCGAGCCTTCAAACGCAGCGATCCTTGCAAAAGATTTTGATTTCTCAAATGCAATACTATTTGACGAGCCCAATGCATGCGCCGGGATGTTTACCGCTATATACGTGATGGATTCCTTCATCAGGGCCGGTATAATAAGGAGAGGTATCATAATAAGCGGTGAGTATCTTACTTGCCTTTCACGTACAGCCCAGAAGGAAATCAGCCAGCCCATTGATCCACAGTTTGCAAGCATGACGGTTGGCGACTCCGGGGCAGCCCTTGTACTTGACGGAACAGACAGAGAGGATATCGGATTCCATGACCTTGATGTATTCACCATTGCAAAGCACTGTGACCTCTGCATAGGCACTTGGAGCAAGGAGGAACACGGGGGCTTTGTCATGTACACGGACTCCGTGCGTATACACTCGGTCGCCATAGGATTAACCGCAGAGCACGTGGCAAGAAACGTTAAAGGAACAAAGTGGGAAGAGAGTAGCAACCATCATTACATCATGCATCAGACTGCCGTGAGGGCAATAGAGACTACTATGAACAGCATAAACTCCATTACTGGATCAGAAGTCTGCTCACCTGATAATACCATAGTCAACGTGGTATACCGGGGAAACAGTGCATCAACCGCCCACTTTGTTGCACTGTGGGATCATATAAAGAATAAGGCCATAAGATCCGGCGAGAACATACTCTTTGCAGTACAATCATCCGGGATAAACCTTGGCGTTGCAAAGTACACGCTGGATGATCTTCCAGCAAGGATACTGGCAGTGGAAGAGCCTGGCAGCGTGGAAATGATAGCAAGTGCTTCTTAACATAAACAAGGAAAGGAAGGGACAGACATGAGTGTGAAGATTTCATCCATAGGAAGGTTTGAAGATAACAGCGGGTCAACTACAACTTCCCTTG
>QMLJ01000078.1 GCA_003643935.1 Deltaproteobacteria bacterium
AAATCATCAATTTCTTGAACAAGATGTATCCCCAGCTTATGGTTAGGCTGGCAAAGGTCATAGACCCTGACGAGATAGCTGAATCTATGAGTGATATAGAGCATCTTAAACAGGAAAAGGAGTGATGTCCGACAAAAAGACCGTGAAGACGGTGATATGAAAACAAAAGTAGGTGTTCTGAAAGGCAAACTATTGAAGTATGTCAGATCCGAGAGCCGACAGGATAGAGGAGATAGAGAATGAAGAAATCAGACCTTTGGGCTACACTATCCAATACATTGGGCCATGGCGTATAGTTATAGGCAATAAGCATGATTTGCCCCTGGAAAAAGCACTCGCTAAGACAGAAGGCGACATATTTATTTTTGCCAAGGGCAAAGAAGGGAGCGCAGGGATTATCTTTAATCCTGCCAAAGAAATACTCCACTGGGCTTTTGACCTGGCAGCTCTTCACCGTCAGCTCGTCGCTAGGTCCGAGGCATGGATAATGCCTGATAGAAACACTATACTATGTGACCGCTCAAACGTCACGGAGAACGAACTTATTGGATACCTTAAGAGAAGTCTTGGCATAGGCGCAGGCTGCTAGAGAAACTCGGACCAGGGATTCTTCTAACCTACCTTGTTACCTTTGTTGGGGGGTGAAGCCCCCCTTTTCTTATAAGAATATACGCTATGCGATATATTTCTATAATCTCTTTAAGCCTTTCACTTATAAAATCTAGGTGGGTAAAGACTGCTTAAAAAAATTATTGCCCGAGATTGAAAGCAAAACATATCCAAGGGGTTGTTACAGAGAAAATGGGGTTTTGCCAGTATTGTGATTGTACATGATCAGCTTATATTGTAATCTTATAATGGATTTGAAAGGAGAGATAGAACTAAAAGGAGGTGAATCAAATGGAAGACAGGTATGCTGAGAGACCCTGGCGGAAGCTGCAGGACTTGGTATGTCTGCCGGAGACACTGACATACCCTGAGATGACTTATACCGCATTTCACCTGTATGAGCCTGCCAAGAAATATCCTGATAACCTGGCGGTTGTCTATATGGACTATGAAATGACTTTCAGAGAGCTGAAAGAACACGTGGATAGGTTTGCAACAGCCCTTTCAGACATGGGTATTAAAAAGGGTGATGTGGTGGCCACTGTAATGGTCTCTTCCGTACAATTTGTAATAGCTGACCTGGCCATACCCAGGATAGGGGCTATACATGCACCTATGAGTATACTTGATTCTGTTGAAGACCTGGCAGCCAAGTTCAGACTTGTAAGGCCAAAGATGGTTATATGCGTACACACGAACGTAGAAGATAAGGACGTGCTGAATAAGGTAAAGGAAGCAACTGTAGAGGTGGGAATAAAGGATATAATTCTGACTAAGGCAGAAGACTACTCGCTAAATCCCCCGGTACACGAAGCAGAAGAAGGTGTTACATGGTTTACTGATTTGATTAATAAATACCCGCCAAATCCACCTGATGTTGACATAGACGTTAAGAAAGACACTGCTATGGTTATATTTACTGGTGGCACAACCGGGACTCCCAAGGCATGCATGTATCCCCATTTTAGTTTAATCGGCACGGCAGTAAATACCAGTGGTACCCTGTTACCGCCTTATTTCAATGACCTTCTTGAAGGGTTGAACAGGGTGATTATCCCTTTGCCAATGTTTCATATCCTGGGGCATCATGGTGCGATTCCGCAGCTGAGCCATGGATGGACCATACTGCTACAGAAGAACCCAAGGGATTACAAGGAATACATAAGGTTGGTTAAGAAGTACCATCCATCCCTTAACATAGGGGTGCCCACTCAGTTTATGCAGCTGGCAAGGGAAGATGGGGCAGAAGATCTCGGACTGACAGGCATATCTAGCGGTGCTCCATTACACGATGATACCAGCAAGCAATTCAGCGAGAAGACCAAGAGTGCAATAGGCCAGGTTTATGGCCCAACTGAAGTAGGCGGTACAGCAACGCTTGTTGCCCTGGCTGACCTGGCCCTTCCATCCTTTGGAAATTATGAAGCAGTGGGCAAGGCATTTCATATAATAGACAAGATTATTAAATTGCCTGGTCTTCTTAAACTGCTAAGGGCGCTGTTAATGACTATTGGCCCTGACAGGCTGGGAAAGGTGACGTCCAGGCTTACCAGGATGGGAGCCTCAAAGACAAATAAGGAGGAGAGGCCAGGTAAAAGAAATATAGCAAGTTCAATCGGGATAGTGAACGTGGATTGTGATATCAAGATAATAGACCTGGATAGTGGAGAGAAGATACCTATATCAAGGGTCGTAAAGGAAGGCCTAAGGGGAGAATTGTGGGTTAAGGGTCCTGGTAGGATGTCTGGTTTCTGGCCCGAGCCTGGATCTGGAATAGATGAAGAAGGTTTTGTTGAAACAGGAGACGTGGCCACTGTTGACGAAACAGGGCATGTCTACATTGTTGACAGGGTGAAAGACATGGCGCTTGTTAGTGGCTTTAACGTGTATACCAGTGAGATTGATAAGATCTTGCAGTCATATCCAGGGGTGGACGAGGTTGCTACAATAGGCATCCCTGACCCTGAGAAGCCGGGAAGCGAGAATATAAAGGTCTTTATTGTACCCTTGCCTGAATATAGAGGGAAAATAAAGGAGGGTGATATAATAGATTACCTAAAGGGAAAGGTTGCCCCTTACGCTGTTCCGAAATACGTGGAATTCAGGAAAAAAGACGAGCTTCCAAGGACAACTGCAGGCGTGGATAAGATCTCGAAGAGAGTCTTGAGAAAGCAGGAGATAGAAAAGCAAAAAAAGTGAGAACATAGGGCCGAGAGTAGCCTTGGTTACAAAGGGTATAACATCCAATAGTCTGTTTCTATTGTTCTGCTCACATACCGATTGGATTTTAGCTCAAAATTATAAATTTCCCTCATAAATTAAGACTGGTTATAAAATTAATGAATTAGGAATGTCGTGTAGATGTAGTGTATACTAAAGCTGTCCTGAAAGGCCCTGGCAGAGGACATTATCAGCGTAGTGGTGGACGAGGAATATAATACCAGGAGGTTGTCCGTGGGCATAACGATTTACATTGCCTCAGATACAATGGGGTTTGGAGACAATGAACTTGGAAGGATCCTTATCAGGAGTTTTATCAAGGTAGTAAAAGACATGGATCCAAGGCCTTCATGTTTAATATTTGTAAACAGGGGTGTTTTTCTAACAACCGAAGGTTCAGATCTCATAGACGATATAAAGGCCATTGAAGCATCAGGTGCTAAGGTATTGAGCTGTGGAACCTGCCTTGATTTCTTTAACAGGAAAGACAAGGTAAAGGTAGGTATAGTAAGTAACATGCATGATATTACAGATGCCTTGATGAATTCAACCAAGGTGATACGTCCTTGATGTGTACTTATGGTAGACGTAAGTACGGATAATATATACATGGACAATGCAGCCACGTCATATCCAAAGCCTGGGGAGGTAATAGATGCAGTCTGCCATCACTTGAGCACTCTTAGCTCAAACCCGGGTAGATCAGCACACAGGCTATCCCTTGAAGCCAGCAGGGCTTTGTTTGATGCAAGACAGACAGTAGCTGATTTCTTTGGTGCAAGTGACTCCAGGGACGTAGTATTTACCCTAAATGTTACTGAGGCCCTTAATCTTGCCATATACGGCATTCTTCGCAAAGGAGACCACGTGGTGACTACCTCCATGGAGCACAATTCAGTTATGAGGCCTCTCCGTCACCTGGAATCCGAGGGGATAATCGAGCTGAGCGTCGTTCATTCTTTCCCTGATGGGTCTGTTGATATTGATGGCATTGCAAAGAGAGTAAAACAGAGGAAAACAAGGCTATTGGTTGTCAATCACGCATCCAACGTAACTGGGACAATAGCAGACATAAAAGCGATCTCTCGTGTAAAGGGAGAAGCGCTTCTGCTGGTGGATGCAGCACAGACAGCTGGTTGCCTGCCCATAGACCTAAAGGAGATGGGGATAGATCTTCTTGCCTTTACCGGTCACAAGGCGCTTCTAGGGCCCCAGGGCACGGGTGGGCTTGTGATTAATACAACCAGGGAGTGCATATTACCGCTGAAGAGGGGAGGTACAGGGAGCAATTCAGAATTTGAACAGCAACCTGACTTTCTTCCTGACAGGCTTGAGAGCGGCACTGCAAACGGGTGTGGTATAGCAGGCCTGGCAAGGGGTATAGAGGTCATCCAGACCATGGGTATAGATAACATAAGGATGCACGAGAAAAAGCTTATTGAGATCATGCAAGAAGGACTGAAAGAAATAAAGGGCATAAGGATCTATGGGCCTATGGATGCTGAGAGGCAGGTTGCAGTTATATCCATAAACATAGAAGGCATTAGCCCGTCTGATGTGGGCTATGCACTTGACAGGTCTTTTAATATATGTGTCAGGACAGGTCTTCACTGCGCGCCTTCAGCTCACAGAACAATAGGAAGCTTTCCCCAGGGGACTGTACGGTTTTCCATGGGCATCTACAATACGGAAGACGACGTGGAGAAGGCCATAGATGCACTGACATGGATAGCGGAACACTGATGACAGTATTTGTTTTCTACTGCATACACGATGTAATGAAGGCAGAAAAGGCATTCAAGGACTCTGGCATTCCAATCGATATCATACCTGTACCAAGGCAGGTAAGCTCGGACTGCGGAATGGCCGTATCCTTAGAAGAAGAGTACAAGATAAGGGCTCAAGATATACTGGTAGAGCATAATATAGAGATAAAAGGTGTGTACAAAAGGCTTTCATCTAATGAGTGGGTTATAGACACATGACAACCACTATCTCTTGCACATGTCTGATATCTGGCGGTTGATGCTTGACATTTTGTACCATCTGCCCTTTTTTCAAAGTGATATTGCTTATGATATTCTTTTATGGTTGCAAGTAATATATTTTTTTTAGAATTTGCAATATTTGTATATAGTTATATAGTGTTTATGTTTTTATAGGGTATGTTATTGGGGGGGATATATCTAAGGTGACCTATTAGTTCAGATAGGTAAACAAAAGGAGAATAGATGAGGTAGAAGACAAAAAATCTGCGTCTAACAGAGACAGTGCTCCATTCGCTACGCTCATTTCACCCTACCTTTGCCTAACCTGTGAAACATCTGCCAATCCCTCAAACCTTTCTTCCCTTCTCGACCCATTACCTTAATACCTTCCAGGGGGATACCATGTTCGTTCCGGGTTTCAGGGTTATGGGTTACCTCTGGCCTGTGACGCCTTTGTTGCCTATGGTAATGTAACTGCTGACCATGGCGTGTTGATGGGTAGAAGTTTTATGTTTACCCCTTATGTCTTTAGTGAAGAGGCGTTATTAGTCGAATGTTTTCCTAACAGTGGTTCTCCGTTTGTCAGCGTAACAGCCCCTGGCTTTGTTGGCGTGACATCGGCCATGAATGCCAATGGTATTGCAATAGGCATGGACATGGTGCCGGAGATAAGTACAAAGCCACTTGCCCCTGGTATGGGTTGCCTGCTTACTGCAAGAAAGGTGATACAGTATTCTCAGGAACTTAGTGATGCGATAAACACCATAAAATGTATCCCGAGGGGGGTTTCCTGGCTGTATGTTATAGGTGATGGTGGAGGTAACAACATTGGAGGCGCAGTTGTGGAGGCCTCACCAGACCTCGTCAGGGTGAGGTATACCAACTATAGATACATTGGTTATTTCTTGCCTGAAAAGTACTTCCCAAGACAGATAGAAAATAAGGATGACCTCGTGGTTGTTGCAAATCACTATATAATCCCAGCTATGATATTTGCTAATGGAATCTATGCTATAGATGACTCGCTATGGAGATACGAGACCCTTACAGGACTGCTGCTGGATAAATATGGCAGCATAGATGTTGAGAGTGGTAAAGGGCTTGTGGATTATCTACATCCACCTGCCTACGGTTATTATGGTGATGACACTTCCCAGCCGCTTGGTGCTAGCAGAACCCTGTATGACCTAAGCAATCTGAAACTTTGGAGCCTTTATGGTAATTACAATGATCCGTGGGTATACTATGACCTAGGCTCCAAGTTGTCCGGCCAGTAATAGTATTTAGTGGTATCACACCCTGTATTGAGGGGTTTAAGGCCTGTGCCTTTTTAGTACTTAATTTATCATACAGGGCGTGGTACTCCCCTGTTGTTACATCCGGCTGTATCACCAATTTTTATTGATAAAATATGTTACGTAGTATTTAATTAATGTAGATAAAAGGGGTTATGAATTAAAACATTTTGTACGGTTGATTTAAAGGAAGGCTAGGTGATCGGGGCAATTGCAGGTGATATCATCGGCTCGGTATACGAGTTTAACCAGATAAAAATAAAGG
>QMLJ01000079.1 GCA_003643935.1 Deltaproteobacteria bacterium
GAAGTAGGTCTTGGGCTCTGCCTTTGGGATACCAAGCTCACTGCTTATAACGTCTATGTTCTTCTTCAGCGATATGGAGATGTCCTGTATGTCCTGGCTGGTCAAACCCAGGCTGGAGAGCATACCGGGATCCACGAAACCTGCTTGGTTCCTTGTTATGCCAAGGCCCAGGTGGTTGCATACCGTGTCAGCCACGTGCACAACGGCACAAAGCCTGTGTGTATCGGATGATGCTATTTCTCCATAGGCTATGGAGTGGTGCATGCCCACGCTGTAGGTGAGCAACTGCGGCAGGTTCCATCTCTCCAAGAGATACTTTCCAAGGCTCGCATGGTCTATACCCACTATATCCCTTTCCACCTCAATTATGTCTGTACCACCCTTTTCCATGACCTTTAGCACCCCTGCATATTCCTTGTTCCTGCATATGTTCTGGTCTATCACCACCTTGGCTATGTCATGCAATAGACCTGCCATGAAGGCATCCTCGGCCAGATCAGGTAGTACCTTCATAGCCATCATCTTTGCAGCGACTGCGCATGATATGCTGTGCTGCCAGAAGCGGTACAGGTCAATGGTGCTTTTGTCCTTTTCAGTGAACATGTTTACCACGGATATGCTCAAGACTATGCTCTTCAGTACGTTCAGGCCTAGTATGACCACGGCGCCGCTTACCGTGGAAATCTCCTTTATCCTCCTGTAAAAAGGTGAGTTTGCAAGTCTGAGCACCTTTATTGCAAGGGCCTGGTCCTTTTCCACGAGCCTTGCAATCTGGTTGGCATTGACATTGTCATCCAGCCCTCTTTGCATGATTGCCGTGGCAATGGCTGGAAGCGTGGGGATTTCCGCTATTTCGTCCACGATACGGATTATGTCTTCCATGCTCCGCTGTTTCATCCACTTTCTTATCGTGAACTCAACCTCTAATCTTGAGTATTACTCCACGATATGTTACTTCGAACATTGATGATCATTGATAGGAAGAAAACAAGAAAGATATATGTCGGTTCTGTTGCAGTGGGCGGGGATGCGCCTGTAAGCATACAGTCAATGACAAAAACGCTCACTACGGACGTGGCAGCAACTATTGCACAGGTAAAACAGCTAGAGGATGCTGGCTGCGATATTGTAAGGGTGAGCATACCTGACAATGAGTCCCTTGAGGCATTCAGGCAGATAAGAAAGCACGTGGAAATACCCGTTGTAGCAGACATACATTTTGATTACAGGCTGGCAATAGGCTCCATAGAGGCCGGGGCTGATGCCATCAGGATAAACCCAGGTAACATAGGCAGCAACAAAAGGCTTGCAGAGGTTGCAAAGGCCGCTATCTCGGCAGGCATACCCATAAGGATCGGGGTGAACACGGGCTCGGTGAAGAGGAACGTAATTGAAGCCTTCAATGGTGATCACGTTGCAGCCCTTGTCGAGACCGCAAGGCAATACGTCGAGATGGTGGAGGACATGGGTCTCAAGGCCATAAAGGTATCCCTGAAATCACCAGACGTAATTGAGACCATTGACGCCTACAGGGCGTTTTCCGCCATATCAGACTGGCCACTGCACCTGGGAGTGACAGAGGCAGGCACCTTGTTTTCCGGTGCAATAAGAAGTGCCCTAGGCATAGGCGCTCTACTATTAGAGGGTATAGGCGACACCATAAGGGTATCACTGTCTGCTGATCCTGTGAAGGAGATCACCTCTGCAAGGGTGTTACTCGAGAGCATAGGGCTTAGAAATGAAGGAGTGAGAGTGGTATCGTGCCCTACCTGTGCCAGGGCAAATGCAGACATAGAGACCATTGCCACCGAGGTGGAAGATGCCCTCTCGGGTATAAAAAGGCACATGGTGGTTGCAGTAATGGGTTGCATTGTAAACGGACCAGGCGAGGCAAGAGACGCGGATATAGGTGTTGCATGCGACGAGAGGGGTGGCGTGCTCTTCAGGCACGGCAAACCCGTGAAACGCGTATCAAGAGACAGGATAGTGAAAACCATACTGGAAGAGGTAGACAAGGAGAGCAGGACATGAAACTTTCATCCATGCTGTTGAACACGCTCAAGGAAGACCCAAGGGATGCAGAGGTGCCCAGCCACAGGTTGATGCTCAGGGCAGGCATGATAAAGAGGCTTGCAAGCGGCATTTACTCCTACCTGCCATACGGCCTCAAGGCGCTAAGAAGGGTGGAGAACATAGTGAGAGATGAAATGAACCGTGCTGGTTCCCAGGAGGTGCTTTTGCCAGGTGTCCAGCCCGCGGAGCTGTGGAAGGAAAGCGGGAGGTGGGATTTATATGGAAAGGAACTCCTGAGATTCAAGGACAGAAAGGGGGCAGAGTTCTGCCTCGGTCCCACGCACGAGGAGGTAATAACAGACCTCGCCAGGAGGGAGGTCACATCCTACAAGGACCTTCCACTTATACTTTACCAGATACAGACCAAGTTCAGGGACGAGATCAGGCCCAGGTTCGGAATAATGAGGGCGAGGGAATTCATAATGAAGGATGCGTACTCCTTTGACAGGGACGACGCATCTGCGGAGAAAAGCTACGAGATAATGTTCAACACGTATGAACGTATTTTTACAAGGTGCGGTCTTGACTTCAAGGCTGTCGAGGCGGACACGGGTTCCATCGGCGGGAGCTTTTCCCACGAGTTCATGGTACTCGCTGATACCGGCGAAGACATGATACTAAGCTGCAGTACATGCAAGTATGCCGCAAACATAGAGAAGGCAGAGAGCTTGAGGCCTGAGAAAATGGCCTTTGGCCAGGCCCCCAAAGGTAGGCCAGAGAAAGTGCACACGCCCGGGGTTAGAACTATCTCCCAGGTAAGCGAATTCCTTGGTGTAAGACCGGAGAACCTTGTCAAGACAATGGTGTATAACACGGATAAGGGCCCCATAGCTGCCATGGTAAGGGGCGACCACGATGTGAACGAGGCAAAACTCAGGAATCTCCTTGGGCTTGCCTGGCTCGAGCTTGCAGACGACGAGACAGTGCTGAAGGTAACGGGTGCCCCTGTTGGTTTTGCCGGTCCCGTCGGATTAGAGGTCAACGTGGTAGCAGACTTTACTCTCCTGGATAGCGGGCCATATGTCACAGGTGCAAACGATAAAGATTATCACCTGACAGGCGTGTGGCTGGGAAGGGATGCAAGGATCAATACAATAGGTGATATAAGGTTTACCTTGCCCGGAGAGCCGTGTCCCAAGTGTAAAAAGGGTGTACTGGAAGGCATCAGGGGGATAGAGGTGGGGCATGTCTTCAAGCTCGGACTTAAGTATTCAAAGGCCATGAATGCAGTATTCACGGACGTTGACGGCGAGGTAAAACCCATGGTCATGGGTTGCTACGGCATAGGTGTCGGCAGGACCGTTGCCGCTGCAATAGAGCAGAACCATGATGAGGCTGGGATTGCCTTCCCTGTATCCATTGCCCCATACCCTTTTCTCGTACTCCCCGTGGACGTGAAGCAAGGACCTGTGATGGATACGGCGAGCCGTATATACAAGGATCTTTGTTCATCCGGCATAGATGTTATCTTGGATGATAGGGATGAGAGGCCCGGAGTAAAGTTCAAGGATGCCGATCTCATTGGTGTGCCATACAGGATAACAGTAGGCAAGAAATCCCTGGACAAGGGGATCGTGGAAGTAAAGGAACGCTCAACAGGAAGGGTCAAGACCATAGCACCTGACAAGGTGACAGATTACTTAAGAACTGTATTAAAAAGGACATAGGTAGTTGACAGTACGCATTAATGACATAATGGATGCAGTGTCATCCTACATGCCTGATGCGGACAGGAATCTCATAGAGAAGGCCTATGTGTTCTCTGCAAGGATTCACCAGGGCCAGACAAGACTCAGTGGAGAGCCCTACCTTAACCATCCCTTAGAGGTCGCGTGGATAATAACGAAGATGAGGCTTGGCACGGCATCCGTGGTAGCGGGCCTGCTCCACGATACCATCGAAGACAGCCTGACAACAGTAGACGACATAAGATCAGAATTTGGGGAAGAGGTGGCCTTCCTGGTAGACGGACTCACGAAGATAAGCATGATAAACTTTCGTTCCAGGGAAGAACATCAGGCCGAGAACTTCAGGAAGATGATACTTGCAATAAGCAAGGATTTGAGGATACTGCTTTTAAAACTGGCCGACCGCCTGCATAACATGCGTACCCTCCAGTATCACAAGCCAGACGCGCAATACAGGATTGCGAGGGAGACCCTGGATATCTATGCACCTCTAGCCAACAGGCTGGGTATACACTGGATACAGAGAGAACTAGAGGACCTGGGCCTGAAATACACCGACCCTGAAGGTTACAAGACACTAAAGGTCAGCCTTGATGCAGAGATTAAGGAAAAGGACAAGTACCTGAAGGACATAATGGAAAAACTCAGGGTAGAGCTGGGGAAATACGGACTGAAAGGTGATATAGTCGGCAGGACAAAGCACATATACAGCGTGTACCAGAAATTGAAACGCCAGGGGATACCCCTGGAGAGAGTGTACGACATACTAGGGGTAAGGATAATACTCAATACAATCGGAGAATGTTACGAGGCACTGGGCATTATCCATTCTATGTGGATGCCCATACACTCAAGGATTAAGGACTTTATCGCCATGCCAAAGGAGAACATGTACCAGTCATTACACACAACAGTGGTAGGTCCCCTTGGCGAGAGAATAGAGATACAGATACGCACCCATGAAATGGATTTCATTGCCAATGAAGGTATAGCTGCCCATTGGCGCTACAAAGAGGGGAAGAGAATAAGCGAGAAGGACGGCGAGAAGTTCTCCTGGTTGAGGCAACTCTTAGAATCCCAAAGCGAGCTCAGGGATCCAAAAGAATTTCTCCAGTCCCTAAAGATAGATCTATATCCTGAAGAGGTCTACGTATTCACCCCTGGTGGTGACATATTGAGATTTCCAGTTGGTGCGACACCCCTTGATTTTGCCTACAGCGTGCATACGGAACTGGGACACCACTGCAAGGGGGCAGTGGTAAACGACCAGATAGTCCCGCTCAACTACGAGCTCAAGAGTGGGGACATAGTAAAGATACTCAAGTCATCAAAGGCCGCACCCAGCAAAGACTGGCTCAGGATAGCAAAGACCTCAAGGGCACGTACCAAGATAAAGACATGGCTAAGGGCACAGGAAAGGGAACAGAGCATCAACCTGGGCAGGGAAATGCTGGAAAAGGCCCTGGCAGGATACAGGAAAAAGGGAGAAGTGGAAGAACCTGACCTGGATAACCTTGCAAGGGAATTCTCCCTAAAATCCGGCGATGACCTCCTGGCATCCCTTGGATTCGGAAGAATATCCGTACACCAGGTGATGCACAAGATAGTTCCAGAGGCGATTACACGTCCCATGCCCAAGAGGACAACGTCAAAGAAAAAGGTCGAGCCCACTGGGGTGAGGGTAAAGGGGGTGGAGAACCTACTCATAAGGTTCGCAAAGTGTTGCAGGCCCCTTCCTGGAGATGATGTGGTCGGTTTTATTACCAGGGGCAGGGGGATAACCGTACACAGGTCGAATTGTCCGTATGTATCCGCATCTGACCCGCAGAGGCTTGTTCCGGTTGAGTGGGACACGGAAGCCACAGAGGAACATGAAGTAGAGTTTTCGGTAATATGCCAGGACAAGCCAGGCATGCTGGGATCTATAACGGCGACCATTGGCTCAGAGAACGTGAACATAACAAAGGCATCGGTTCAATCACTTTCCACGGGTAACGCCAGGTGCGTGTTCAGGGTCATGGTAAAGGACCTCGCAGAGTTAAAGGGCCTTTTCAAGAAGATACACGGGTTAAAGGGTATAGAAAATATAAAAAGGCTTCAGTCCTTTTAGATGCACGTTGCCATCTTACTGATGCCATATCCGCATCTTATTGGTTTACGTACTGATCAAGGACTTTGACTCGTAGGTGTCTCTTTCCAAAGAAATACCGCACTTAGGGTTTCACCACCCTACCCGACTTGATACACTCTGTGCACACCCTGAGTCTTTTTACTCCTGTAGGTGTCTTTACCCTTATCTTCTGAAGATTCGGCAGCCAAACTCTCTTTGTCCTGTTATTTGCATGGCTTACGTTGTTCCCAACAAGAACTCCCTTACCACATATTGCACATCTTCTAGCCATTATTTATATCTCCTATCTCTGGGTTGGGGTCTGGTGCCGAAGCCGGGATTTGAACCCGGACGGGAGTTACCCACCACCCCCTCAAGATGGCGTGTCTACCAAATTCCACCACTTCGGCATTACTCTTTGCTCATAACA
>QMLJ01000080.1 GCA_003643935.1 Deltaproteobacteria bacterium
CTACGGATATATGGGCCCTCTCTATTCAGACATATGTTCAGCCCTCTATACCCATGCAATGGCTGGGTCTTTAGGTAAGCTGCCACTTATCCATAATTATATACTTGGCCTGGGCGGTAGGGCCATAAGGACAACAGATCTGGTAGACGCAATCAGACCTATTTGCACTGGTAGGACGGTCAAAGATCAACCCGCCTGGATAGGTCTCAAATTATAGGGGTAGATATGCAGTCAAAATCAACCATTCTTACACTTCCGGAAGAAGAATTTGTACATCCTGGTAACAGGGCCTGCTCGGGTTGCGGCCTGGGGATCGCATACAGGATAGGGTTAAAGGCTTTGGGAAAAGACACCATATTGGTTGTACCACCTAGCTGCCTCACCGTGCTGCAAGGTCTTTATCCAGTGGCTGCAACAAAGTTGCCATCTCTTAATGTGACCTTTGCATCTACTGCAGCAGCGGCAAGCGGTGTCCTTGCTGCATTAAAGTCGTTGGGCAGGGAGGGAATAACGGTTGTAGGCTGGGCAGGTGATGGGGGGACCAGCGATATAGGCCTGCAGTCTCTCTCCGGTGCTGCAGAGAGGGGCGAGGATTTCATATATATATGCTATGATAACGAGGGGTACATGAATACAGGTGTCCAGCGCTCAGGAACCACACCCATAGGGGCACTTACCACCAATACACCCATATTCGGCAAGGCACAGGACAAGAAAAACGTGCCGGCTATAATGAGAGCCCACGAGATACCATACGTGGCTACAAGCTGCTCAGCCTATCCGCTCGACCTCTTTACAAAGATAGAAAAGGCAAAGACCATACGAGGTACAAAGTACATACATATACTAACACCCTGTCCCCCTGGTTGGGGCTACGACCCTAGGTATACGGTGAAGGTGGGAAAGCTTGCTGTTGAGACAGGCATGTACGACCTGTATGAAATAGAGAATGGGGAGTTTAAGCTCACCGGTGCTTCAAGGAAGTTGCTTGATAAGAGGAAACTTTTACCCGTGGAGGCCTACCTTAAGATGCAAACCCGCTTCAAGACCATGAGAGACGAGCACATCAAACAGGTTCAAGGCCGTATTAACAAAAGGTGGGACGCGTACTTCGAGAGATTTAAGGAATAGGTTCCAGGGGGGTATCCATAGCCATATTAACCAAGCGCTGCGCTTAGGTGTTTCTTGTCAAGGTTTCCACCTGTCATAACAAGTACTACCTTTTTACCTGCTAGTCTGTCCTTGATCTTAACAGCAGCCTTGACAGGGACTGAGCCTGCACACTCAGCAAGGTTGTGCGTTGTCTCAAGTGCAAGACGTACACCCTCAAGTATCTCGTCCTCTGATAGAAGGATGACATCAGTTATCTTGTCTTTCAGGATTACATAGGGTAACTGAAACACGCTCCTTGCAGCAAGGCCTTCCGCAATGGTCTCGGCACTGTCAAGCACTACCCATTCCCCCTGTTTCCATGACCTGTAGAATGCAGGGGCTTTCTCGGCCTGTACACCTATTACCTCAACATCCGGGTTGATTGTCTTTGCAACTGTTGCAAGGGCTGCGCAGCCTGCCCCGCCTCCTATGGGACAGATGATTACTTCTAGGTCCGGCAGGTCCTCGAATATCTCCATTCCCATTGTCCCTAGGCCGTTTAAGATATGTGGTTCGTTTCCTTGCTCCACGTAGTAATACCCGGCACTTTCCACCAGCTCATCACAGTAGAACTGGGCTTCGTAAAAGTCATCACCGTGTTCTATGATCTGGCCGTCGAAACTTTCTATTATACGGTTTATCTCCGGATTGTTGCCCTCGGGAACCACAACCGTACAGGGGATCCCGTACTTCTGGGCCGCCCATGACATGGCTAGCCCATGGTTGCCCCTGGTGGCCACCAGTACCCCTGCCTCCATGTTCTCCGGGTTTACATGTTCGAAGAAATTAAGGGCACCCCTTACCTTGAAAGAACCTGTAGGGTTGTGATTTTCGTGTTTAACATATATCTGAGCACCTGTTATCCTGCTTAGCTCAGAGTAATATATGAGGTTAGTCTTCTTGATATTTCTGTAAACAGACCCTTGTGCCTCAATTATACCCTGGATATTTACCATCTTGCTCAATTCTTCGTACTTTCTCAGCATAGTTATCCTTCCCCTAGAATTTGTAGCCCGCCTTTCTTTGTTTCATCCTTAAAGACTGCAGCACTATGCCTATAATAAGGCCTATGATAATAAAGGTGCCACCGATAAGGGTGAAAATGAGCCTGTCCGATGTCCTGAGCTTTTTATTCTCACTCTTGAGTCTGTTAAATTCTTCGGCTTTTAACTTCTGCTCATTGAGAACCTTGTCATAGGCTGACTTGAGTTCCAGGTACTTGGATGATGAATTCTTGAGGTCATCATAGGCTTGGTTGAGTTTTTTTACCTGGTTTGTTAAGACACTGACCTTGTACTGAAGCCCCTGGTTAGTCTTTCTGAGTTGCTTATTTTCCTTTAGAAGTCCCCTGATCTTTTCTGACTGGGTGTTCACCTTTTCGTTTAGCTGATCTATTATGAATGTCTTAGGAGTTTTGTCCGTGAGGTACCTTGTCTGCACCCAACCTATCTTCCCATCTGAAGTTTTCACCTTTACCCAGTCCGTTTGTTCCTCGAGTACCTCCAGATAGTCGTTCGTGTTTGCTAGGCCAATAATCCGGGAATTAGCATCAGGTGCTGACCTCACCGATATGGTAATCCAGTCCCTCACGTAGAGGCCCTTTGCATGCACTAAAGGTGCAGGTAAAAGCCAAGAGACTAGGACAAGGAATGGGATTAAAACATGTGTATAATTAACAATAGATTTGTTTTTCATAGCACGGCCCCGGCATAATATTTTTTTCTATCCAAGAATCAGATAACACACAAAGGCTATGCACTGCAAGGGTACCATAATATATGGCTATATAAAAGGCTTTGCTTGGAGTTGCTATTTGTATTTCTTTGAAATACAATACCCTGGATTTTAAGATTACATGCCAGGGAGGTTAATATGAATCCAGAGGTTTTCAGGGAATACGATATACGTGGAGTCGTTGGCAGGGACCTTACAGATACTTTTGTGGAGGGGCTTGCAAAGGCATTGGCAGCTTATTGGCTTGGGCACGGGGTGAACAAGGTCGTTCTAAGCATGGATGCTAGGCTTTCCTCTCCTGGCTTCATGGAGATCATGAAGGATGGTATTACTTCGTCGGGTATTGATGTTGTGGACATTGGCATGGTTCCAACACCCACCATGTATTTCTCACTTTTCAGGCTTGATGTTGAAGGAGGCGTTTGCATAACTGGCTCTCATAATCCCCCCGATAACAACGGGTTCAAGATCGCCCTGGGGAAAACAACCATATACGGCAGGGAGATTCAGAAGATCCGTGAAATAATGGAAAAGGGGGAATACCCTAAACGAACCAAGGCATCTGTCGGCAAGTATGATATCATACCTGAGTATGTGGATGACATAATATCACGCATAAGACCGGGCAAGAAGAGCTTGAAGATAGTTATTGACCCGGGAAATGGTGTTGGGGGGGCACCTGCCATGGCCGTGTACAAGGCGCTTGGCATGGATGTCATGGGAATATGCATGGAGCCTGATGGACATTTTCCAAACCATCACCCTGATCCCACAATACAGGAGGGTATTGCCATGTTGAGGGATGCCGTGCTCGAGCAGAAGGCAGACCTGGGGATAGGCTTTGATGGAGATGCTGACCGTATCGGGGTGATTGACTCAATCGGGGATACTGTATATGGCGATCAGCTCACGGCCATACTGGCCAAGGCGATACTCAACGAGAGACCCGGTGAGAAGATAGTCGGAGAGGTCAAGTGTTCAAAGGTGCTGTTTGACGAGGTCAAGAGGGCTGGAGGTGTCCCTATAATGGGAAAGGTAGGTCATTCACTCATGAAGGCAAAGTTGATGGAAGAGAATGCAGCACTTGCAGGCGAGATGAGTGGACATATTTTCTTTAACGACAGGTGGTATGGTTTCGACGATGCCATATATGCAGGTGCCAGGCTTATAGAGGTGCTGTCCAATGTGGATGATCCCCTTTCTGTGTTTGAGGCACTGCCAAAGATGGCCAATACGCCCGAGATAAGGATAGAGTGCCCTGACGAGATAAAGTTCGAGGTTGTAGAGCGTTTCAAGGTGTATGCAGAGGAGAAATACCCGAGATTTGTTGATATAGACGGCGTGCGCTTTGAAAAGGATGATGCGTGGGGCCTTGTAAGGCCGTCCAATACCCAGCCCGTGATAGTTCTCAGGTTCGAGGCAAAGGATAAGGCAACCCTGGAGGAGATTGAGGGAGATACAAGAACGAAACTGGACCAGATAATGCGAGAGATAGGTTAGGCTTATTACGGTCTAATCCATGGCCTGAGTATTGATGGCTTTATCAAGATGGTCCATTCAGGCGCCTGTACATGGACCGGTTGTTCTTGTAGATGTTGATGAACTCCTTGAACATACGGTCGTATGTTTCTCTGTTTTCTCTCCTCGGTGTGAATATACCTGAATACCTGGTCAGGGCCGGTATGTCATCGAAGGTGATAAAACCTAGGCCTGCGGATGCAATGAATGCAGCACCCCGCGCATTTGCCTGGACAGGGTCCTTTACCTGCCTTATCTCCCTGTTCAGTACATCGGCAAATATCTGGCACCATACCTCGGATTTTGCACCTCCTCCAATAATATTTATTGGGTCCATCCTTCTTGATATGAAGTTTTCCACGTATCCATGGCTCCATCTCGTGTTGTATGCCACTCCCTCCATGAATGCCCTTATGATATGGCTCATGTTGGTGCCCATGGAGATGTTGTGCAGGCCTGCTCTCAAACTCCCGTCATCCACTGGTGTTCTCTCGCCGTTCAGCCATGGTGTGAAGATCAATCCGTTACTACCTGCGGGCACGGTTGAGGCCACCTCGTCGAGCCTCTTGTATATATCCTCAGGAGGCGCATCAGGCCTGAGATCATCCCTTGGATAAAGAATGTTGTTCACCAGGAAGTTGAGTGCACCACCGGCTATATCCTGCTCGTTGATGCACTGGTATTTACCGGGTATGGCCGCAGGTAGGGATGCTATGGAATGCAAGACGTCTGTTTTCTTGAAAGGTACTATGCATTCTACCCACGATGATGTACCTATGTATATGTGACCATCGAAGTCTCTTACTGCTCCCGAGCCAACAAGCGCTGCCTCATGGTCAGCTGCCCCCATGACGACCCTTACATCTTTATTTAGGCCTATGGCAGAAGCCGCGTCTTGCGAGATATCGCCCAGTATGGAAGTGGATGGCCTAAGAGGAGGAAGCTTGTCCCTGTCTATGCCGGATATTCTTACAAGTTCTTCATCATAGTGAATGTTATTTATATCCCTTGTATCTGTTAACCAGAAGAGTATTGTTGAGTCGTAGGATGCTGCAAACTCACCGGTCAGTCTGAGATTCAGGTAATCCTTACTTTCAAGGAACATGTAAGTCTTGTCATAAATATCTGGATGCTGGTTCTTTATGTAGAGGACGTGGGCTATATCATCCTTGCCGGACAGGGTAGGACCACCTCCTGTCTTCCGTATCCACTTTATAATCTTGGGGACTCCGTATCCTAGTACGCTTGGAAAGCCTCTCACCAGTTTCTTTACATAAGGTGCACCTCTCGAGTCCATCCACGTAAGGGAATTCATTAGGGGTTCCCCCCTGGTATCTACGGCTACCGTGCTTGACATGGTACTTGATACCGCCACGGCTACTATGTCTGCCTTGTCTACGACATTTTTTTTAACCAGTCTTGACGAGGTCTTGACAAGGGCATTCCACCAGTCCATAGGATCCTGCTCTGCACCACCCCTTGGCAGAAAATGCACGGGCGTATATTCGTATTCAAAGTCCAGAACTTCTCCGTAGACAGATACTATGGCAGACTTCACACCTGAAGTCCCGTGATCTATGGCGAGCACGTATTTAGGGTGTTCATCCTGCTGCATCTTATATACCTAGGAATTCTGACGTATCTATTATTGTCACATTACCGTGCTCATCAATGTTCTCGACCAGCACACCTTCGAAAGATTTCCCACCTCTCTCGCCTAGGGTAACAACCTCTGGTAATAGTGAAAAGAAATCCATCGGATCAACTGCACCTTCTGGGGGCAACACGCCTTTTTCCTTTATCTTTCCTTGGCTTAAAAGGATTGCACCCATTGCAGCTGGGATGCCTGTACCTTCTCCCAGGGCTTGGCCTTCAGACGCAATCGAGA
>QMLJ01000081.1 GCA_003643935.1 Deltaproteobacteria bacterium
AATACCTGTCTGTGATACTATTATCGTGTGTTCGCCTATAACCACATTATGACCGACCTGAACAAGGTTATCCATCTTTACATCGGTCCCTATTCTTGTCTCTGCCAAAGCAGCCCTGTCTATTGTGCAATTGCTACCTATCTCTACCTCGTCCTCTATTATTACCTTGCCCACCTGAGGAACCTTGAAATGCCTCTGGCCATCCCATGCAAAGCCAAACCCATCAGAGCCTATGACTACGCCCGAGTGTATTATACACCCCTTACCTATCTCGCAGCCATCGTAGACCACTACATTCGGGTAAAGAACGGTCCCTTGGCCGATGACCACGCCCTCTCCAACATAACAGTGAGGGTATATCACGCACCTATCACCTACTTTTGCATGTTTTCCAACGTATACGAAAGGATATATGGCTGCACTTTCATTAATAATAGCATCCGGGTGGACAAACGCAGCATCTGATATGCCAGCATCAAGGGTCTTTTCAGAGACGAAGAGTCTCACAACCCTAGCAAAGGCAAGGTAAGGGTTATCTGTTATTATCTGTGAGACATGTTCATTAGGTAACCTACCCTTTACTATGATTGCTCCCGCCTCTGTATGCAGAGCCTTATCTGTATACTTGGGATTGGCAAGAAAGGTTATATCAGATGGCTTTGCATTATCAAGAGTAGAAACACCTTCTATCTGCCTATCTTCTCCAATAAAGGTGGCATTTAAAAAACCTGCGATCTCTGATACATGCATGCCTATTTCTTTTTCTTCCCAGCCCTCTGTTTATACATCTTATTGTATATGGCAAGTATCTTGTCGGTTATATCTATTCTATCAGAGGCGTAGACTATCCCTGTTTGCCTGATGTCCAGTATGAGATCTAAATGGTGCTCCTTGCCATAAGAGTTGATTATATCGTCAAGGTCTTTACGTATAGGTTCGAGAAGCTCCTGGTACTTTGCATGAAGGTCATCCTGGGCATCCTTTATAAACCTGTTTAAATCCTTCATCTGCCTTTGATACTCGGCCTGTTGCTTAGCCTTTGCCTCGTCACTCATTGCCAGTGACGTTGCAGACAACTTTTCCCTGAGTCTCGTAAGTGCTTTCTCCCTTTTGTCTATCTCGGCCTGCTTCGCTGCCTTTAGGCTCTCAAGTTTTTTAATAGCAGCCTTACCTGCCAGACTTTCATTAACTATCCTCTGGCCGTCCACGTATACTATCTTCAGCTCCTGTGCCTGGGAAAATGAACTCAGAAGGCCGACCAGTAAGACGGCAAAACCAATTTTAAGAAAACCCTTCATATCTTATCCCCCTGTTATTTATCTAGAAAAACCTTCCAACGGTAAACTCCCAGCGACCGCTGGATTCATAATCCTTTGGATTAATTACCTTCCCATATTCTATCCTTAACGGGCCCATCGGCGTTATCCATCTGAAGCCCCCGCCATACGACTCTTTCAGGTTACCTAGGTCGATACGCTTCAAATATGCATTACCTGCATCGAAAAATAACACACCAGTGAGCCCTGGTACATTTGCAATCGGGAATGTGACCTCAGTGTTGAAAACAACCATTCTTCTTCCACCTACTACATTACCCATATCATCCCTTGGACCTACTTCTTCGTACTTAAATCCACGAATTGTATTTATACCCCCAAGTGTAAACAGATCATACACGGGAATCTCCTTACCCCTGCCACCATTTATGGTACCCCATCTTGCCTTCAACATCAAGGCTACTTTATCCTTGTATATGGGAAAAAACTTTGCAACCATGGCAGTAAGCCTTGTATAACAATAATCTCCTCCCAGGCCTGCATAATCAAGGGATATGGACAATCTAGACCCCCTGGTGGGTCTATAATAATCATTTGTAGTGTCCCTAGCGATTGTATTGGTCAATGTACTCGTAACACCCCCATTTATTTCATCCTTAGTAAGGAGATATGCGTACGCAGGATCTATGTCTTCCAATTTCAGCACTTCCTCATAGGCATAAGAAATGTAGTGCCTAAACTCCTCGAATAGAGGATAACTAATGGTTATACTGCCTCCCCGGGAACTCTTTGTGTAGTAGGTAAGGTCTCTCTCTAGGCTGTAAAGCCTTATGTCGAATGATATGGGCCGATCAAAAAGCCATGGATTCTGGAATTCCGCGTCGTAACTTTTCCTTGATCCACCTATATCCATGTCTAGCCTCGTCTTGTAACCAAGCCCCTTGAAATTGATCTCGCTTAGTTGCATGGTACCCATTAGTTTATCCACGCTGGAGTATGCAAAACCAAAAGAGAGTGACCCGGTGGTCTTCTCTTCTACATTGATGACAAGGTCCATTGTTCCATCAGCCCTGGTTACCGGTTCTATATCTACCTTGGAAAAATATCCAAGGCGGTTAAGATTGTCCTGGCTCTTTTTCACAGCAGTAGAAGAAAAGAGATCGGTTTCCTGAATCGCCAGCTCTCTCCTTATAACCTTGTCCCGTGTCTTGGTATTACCCTTTATGATAATGTTCCTTATATGAACTGGCTTGCCTTTCTTTATCTCAATTTTAAGGTCTACCTCGGTCCCGTGGATTCTTGTAAGGGGTACTATCTTTGCATAGGCATAACCACGATCCATGTATATATCTCTGATCTTCTCTATCCCGAGACGGAGCTTGCTCTTGCTCATAACGTCACCCGTTGACATACCTAGTCTCTCTGCAAGGACCTTGTTGCTTACTATTAAGTCCCCATCAAAAGATACCTTTCCAATACGATAGAGAGGCCCTTCATCTATTGGAATAGTGATGTAAATACCCTTTCTTTTTTTTACCACTACCTCTGGAGAACCAACCTTTGCATCGAGATAACCATTATCTCCGTAATACTGTTCAATGCGCAACAAGTCTGTATCCATGTCACTCTCAGTATACGAACCTTCATGGGAGAAAAGACCAAGAGGCCATCTGTTCTTTATCTTCATAATTTTTCTAAGTCTTCTTGAAGATATATGTCGGTTTCCATCAAACATGACCTTTTTTACAAAAAGCCTCTCGTTCTCCTTTATGTTAAAAGTAAGCCTCTCGCCTCCCTTGATTTTTTTCTCTGAAGAGGACACTTCCACGTTATAATAGCCTTTTTCCTTATACAGCCTCTTTATGCGATCCACGGCCGTCTTGACCATTTTCATGTTTAGGACATCAAACCTCTTTATCCCGATTGTGTCACTGAGATCCTTGTCCTTGATCTCCTTGTTCCCGTTGAAATCAATGGAAATAACAACAGGATATTCCTTTACCTTATATACTAACTTACCGTCTGCGTACGATGCATCACATGTCTCGAAATATCCCATAGAATATATGTTCTCTATGTCTTTTTTTATCTTGCTCCTACTTACAATATCCCCTTTTGAAGAGGATATCCTGAAGAGGATGGCATCCTTTGATATCCTCTCGGCACCCTCTACCTCGATATCATGTATTACACAGACATCCTTTTTTTTAAGGTAGTCATTCAGCGCCTCTTGAAGACTAGATGCAGCAGATAACACCCCTTTATTATCGCTTACATAAAAAAGACCATTTTCTTTCTTGGAATTGAGGACAATCTTGGCCTTGTCTGAGACCGTGACACAAACCACGTCCTTAAGTAATTTCTTCAGATCTGTATTATCGGTCTTGACCTCTAGATTAGTTGCAAGGCAAATGTCAGAAAAAAACAAGATAAAAACTATGCAAAAAAGGACTACCTTACATCCTGTACGATTCAAGCCGACCCCTTCTCAACAGCATTATCCTGTCCATTGTCTTTGTCAGTTCCATATTATGTGTAGCTATCACCATAGTAATGCCCATAGACTCTTTCAGTCTGCAAAAAAGCTCTATTATCTTTTCTCCGGTTGCAGGGTCAAGATCCCCGGTGGGTTCATCAGCCAATAGTACATCCGGGGACATCATCAATGCCCTGGCCACAGCGACCCTTTGCTGTTCGCCGCCTGCAAGCTCCCCTGGCTTGTGGTCAAGACGGTTACCCAATCCAACAATCTCAAGTAGGTCCCGCGCCCTCTCCCTTGTATCGGGCAGCCTTGCCGAGGAAAGAAGGGATGGCATCATTACGTTTTCCAGGGTATTGAACTCCGGTAGGAGGTAATGAAACTGAAAAACAAAGCCTATCTTGAGATTCCTGAAAAGGGCCAGCTCTTTATCATCTGCCTTGCATATGTCTTTATCCCCGTAATAGATGCTTCCTGCCTGAGGCCTGTCAAGTCCGCCTAGCAGGTGCAACAGAGTGCTCTTACCGCTACCAGATGCACCTATTATACCCACACTCTCGCCTCTTCTTATGTCCAGGTTCAGAGAGTCAAGTACGTTTATCACGTGGGGGCCTTTTTTGAAGAATCTCGAGAGTCCCTCTACCCTTATATATGGACTGTCACTCATATCTCAGCACCTCAACTGGATCCTGATTGGAGGCCTGCCTTGCAGGATAAAGGGTGGCTACCAGGGAAAGCAGCATGGATATTGAGGTGATAAAGAACACATCCCAGAATTCAACCTTGGTTGGCAGCCCGGTTATATAGTAGACATCCTTGGGCATGATATCCACATGCAAAACTGACTCTATAAACGAGACAACAGGTGTAAGGTTGTAAGAAACCATCAAGCCTAAGACAAGCCCTAGGCATGTACCTGTAATGCCTATTGCAAGGCCATGAATCAAGAATATCTTCATCACCTGGGTAGACTTGGCACCCATTGCCTTTAATATAGCAATGTCCCGTCTCTTCTCCATTACAAGCATTATAAGGGTGCTCACCATGCTGAACACGGCAACAAGGATTATGAACAGTAGTATTATTACCATCACGGTCTTCTCCATCCTAAGAGCGCTAAAAAGGCTCCTGTTCATATCCTTCCATGTCTTTGCCCAGTAAGCGGGCCCCAGCATACGAAGGAGCCTTCTGGCTATGGTGGAAGCACTGTAGATATCTTTGACTTTGATCTCAATACCGGATACACCTTTTTGGCCCGTAAGTCTTTTGGCGGCCCCAATGGTAATGTAGACCATGTTAGAGTCAAACTCGTACATCCCCGTTGAAAACAGGCCTGCCACCCTGAAGGTAGACGAAGTGGGTATAATACCTAGAGGCGTGATCACCCCGCCTGGCGAGACTATGGACACGCTATCCCCCACGTCCACGCCTATTGACCTTGCAAGCTCGGTACCTACAAGCACAGACGAATCATCCAGATCAGAAAATGATCCCCTTTTCATTATACCCCTTATCCTTATCACGCTTGGCGCCATCATTGTATCAATGCCCCTTATTACAATACCCCTTGAACCCGATGAAGCAGTTATAAGCCCCTGCGTGAGGATAAAGGGGCTGGCACCAAGCACCTCTGGATCCTTCTTTATGATAGATATGACCTTATCTGGATTCTCCAATCCGCCCGAATATCCTGAGATTACTATGTGAGACTGCGTGCCCAGGATCTTTGTCTTGATATCCTCTTCAAATCCAGTCATTACAGCTATAACAACAATAAGGGTCATAACGCCGATGGTTATGCCTAGAATCGAGAGTAAAGTAGTAAAGTTAATGAACCTCTGGCTCTTTTTCGCCTTGAGGTATCTCCCGGCAACGAACAATTCGAACTTCAGGATTCCTCTCCTTTACGCAGTAACGGAAACAATATTACATCCCTTATGGACGCACTGTCGGTAAAGAGCATTACCAGCCTGTCAACACCTATGCCTTCCCCAGCTGTAGGAGGCATGCCATACTCCAGGGCCCTAATATAATCCTCGTCAATCTCTTTTGATCCCTCTTGGCCCCTTACCTGTTCTAAGAAACGCTCTTTCTGGTCAATTGGATCATTAAGCTCGCTGAATGCATTGGCTATCTCCTTTCCTCCCATGTAGAGTTCGAACCTGTCTACGATTGTAGGATCATCATCATTTCTCCTTGAAAGAGGTGACACATCCGTTGGATAAGAGGTAATAAATACAGGTCCTTCCAGCCTTGGTTCGACCAGCTCATCAAAAAGGGCCATCTGCATTTCACCTAAACTTGCTCTATCCTCTATATCCAGGCCCCTGTGCTTTGAGTATACCCTTAACTTGTCCTCATCATCTATTACATCCTTGGGCACGCCCCCTATGTCCACAAGAGCACCCTTAACTGTGTAACGTTCCCACGGCGGGGACAGATCGATGGTCTCTCCTTGGTAGGAAATCTGGGCCTTGCCATTCAAAGC
>QMLJ01000082.1 GCA_003643935.1 Deltaproteobacteria bacterium
AGCTGATGATAACCGTTATGTGAACGATGCAGTAAAGGATGTGTTCATAGAACACAACTTTACCGTAGTCCAGGCCTTTGACGGCATCCAGACCATAGATTCCTTTACTAAAACCAAGCCAGATATCGTTTTCCTGGATTACCGTATGCCTGCAAAGGACGGTCTAGACGTGCTCAGGGAGATAAAGTCAAGGGATCCCGAAGTGCCAGTAGTAGTGATCACGGGTGAAGGCTCCGAGGACGTGGCTGTCCAGGCGATGAAAGCCGGTGCGGATGATTACATAACAAAACCCTTTTCAGTCTCCACTGTGATTGGCCTTGCTGATAAATTAATAAAAGAACACGACCTTAGGCAGGAGAACATACGTTTAAAAGAGGAGGTGGATGCCTACAAGGACTATCTTGCAGCTATTACAGAGACTATTGGGGAAGCCGTTATCACCACGGACTCTACGGGAAAGATTCGCTTCATGAATACAACGGCAAAAGAGCTCTTGAGGGTGGAGAAAGGCTGGAAAGGTAGGCATGTAAACGACCTTGTGGGTGGACTGAAAGGGGACTTGTTTAATGATATCCAAGAGGCATTTGCCGATGGCAAGACTCGTTTTGAAAGGGAATACATACTCAGGCCTGATAATGATTCCTCGCTTTATGTGCTCCTAACGGCTAGTCTTCAGCGTAGGGAAGAGTATGTAGGAGATGTTTTTATAGTCATCAGGGACCTTTCCGATATAGAAGATATGAGGAGACAGATAGTAAACGCGGAGAAGATGGCGGCCTTGGGTAAGGTGGTTGAGGGCGTGGCCCACGAGATAAGGAATTCCCTTACATCTCTGGGGGGATTCTCGAGGCGCCTCGAGAGGATGCTGGAGCCAGGCTCTCATCAGAGGCTTTACGTAGACCTTATCATTGAGGATGTGCGGAGGCTCGAGGCCATGATAAGGGATATTGAGAACTACGTGAACTACACCAAGATACACAAACCAAGGTTCGTTACCATTGACATATCCAAGATAATTAACGAAGCCCTTTCCAGGACCTTTGCTTCAAGGAGATTTGAAGGCATAGAGAGCAAGGTAAGGCTACCGGATAAGGAGATTATTGTAAGGGCGGATCCATACTATCTGGTTGAGGCATTCTGGAATATCTTTGTAAATGCATGCGAGGCAATGCCCGAGGGTGGTGTGCTTGAGATAGGTGTGAGACGAAATACATCGAGCGTTACCGTGGATGTGAAGGATACGGGCCACGGCATACCAAAGGGCGATGTCAACGATGTATTTAACCCATTTTATACAACAAAGGCCTCTGGCGCTGGCCTGGGTCTCACCAAGGTATACATGATAATAGAGGAACACGGCGGGGATATAACAATAGACAGTGATATTGGCAAAGGAACTAGGGTCAGGATACACTTGCCTTTAAAGGGTGAATGAGAGTTTTCTATTCCTTTTTGTTGATCTTGGTGATGATGCTTGTCTCCCTACCTGTTTGGGGCGATATATTTGTCAAACAATCTCCAGATGGGACACTGAACTATAGCGACTGCCCCTCTGGCAAAGGGTGGAATCTATATATCAAGGAAAAGAAGCCAGGTGCAGATGACCTCTATACGCAGGAAGTAATAACCTCTGTGGCAAGGAGGTATGGCATTAGTCCGGTTATAATAAGGGCAATAATAGAGGTTGAGTCTGAGATGAATGAAGGAGCAGTATCAAGTAAAGGTGCTATTGGCCTTATGCAGGTGATGCCAGAGACCGCCCGTGACATGGGTATAGATGATCCCTGGGATACAAGGCAAAACATAGTTGCTGGTACAAGGTATTTTGCAAGGTTACTCAAGCATTACAAAGGTGATGTAAGACTTGCGTTGGCTGCTTACAATGCAGGTCCTGGCGTTGTTGACAGGTATCGAGGGATTCCACCCTTTGAAGAAACAAGGGAATATGTTAAAAGGGTGATGGCTTTTATTGAGGGGAATAAGTGAAAAAGAGACTTAACTGGGCCAATATGCTCACCATGTCCAGGATAATAGTTGTCCCTGTACTTGCCCTGTGTCTTATCAAGGGCGGTTATTTCTATTCCATACTCGCTGCAGTACTTTTTATAGCCGCTACCTTTACTGATTTTCTCGACGGCTACATTGCAAGAAAGTATGAGATGGTTTCAAACCTTGGCAAATTTCTAGATCCCCTTGCTGATAAGCTTCTGATAGTTACTTCCCTTATCCTTCTAATCCCACTGGACCGCTCCCCTGCATGGATCGTTGCCCTGATAGTATGCAGGGAACTCGCCGTGACAGGATTGAGGAGCATTGCATCGGAGAGAAACATAGTAATCGCTGCAAACTGGTTGGGGAAATACAAGACAGCATTCCAGTGTGCTGCTGTTATACCTCTTCTTATACATTATACAGTGTTCGGTATACAGTTCCAGCTGGCAGGCGAATTCTTTTTGTGGATAGCTTGCTTTTTCACATTATGGTCTGGTTTTGACTACTTTTATGGCTACTTTGAGTCAGGCATTATATAGCCTTGTCCAAAGAAGTGCACATCTGACTGAAAAAGCGATAGCAACAGGCTGATAAAATGGGAGTTCAGGCCGGATTAGATCCTGCTTGAGGTTGATGTTTCAAGGTATATGAAGTCTTTATTTAAGGATTACAGCTCGATTACCTTGGCGGACAAGATACTTGTCGGGGCCCTTGTACTAGTTGTGGTCTTGTGGTCATTCCTTCTTTTTCATGGCAAGGCCAAGGACCTCAAGGTGGAGATATATAATAAAGATGGTCTTTATGGCGTTTATCCTTTGTCGGAGACAAGGACGATCAGGGTACCAGGTCCACTGGGTTATACGGTCGTATGCATTGAATCTGGCAAGGCCTATATCCAGATCTCGCCTTGTCCTAACAAGATCTGCGTACATATGGGTAAGATATGGCTTCCTTCCCAGAGCGTGGTATGCATACCCAACAGGGTCGTTGTTAGGATATCTGGTAAGGATCGGCTCTTCGATGCCTTAACATACTAGTATTCATGGGTTTGTTGACCAAATCAAGGTTCGTAGTAATCATCACCTGGTAACCCTTGTAGTGTATATGAACAAAATAGTGAAAATTTAAAATCGCCACTTTGGCAATAAACCCCTGCTACCTGATGTCCCAAGCTAGTCCCTACCAAAAAGCGAGTGAATAAACCTTACTATGGGGGACCCTTGTCCTGGATGCATAGCTGTTGGGCCGGTTCCTTGTATATAAGGAAGGGTAACAGAGTAACTGTTGAATAGTCCTGCAGGCTTGCCATTTCTTCTGTCAACCTTGCATAATACCACGTCACGTGGCCTGTTCCAAAACGCCCTTTTTTCTATAGAGCTCATGATCATTGCTGCTACTGGCATTGCTCCTTCAGCGCCGGTAAGCCCTATTGGTTTGAAAGAGTCATTTCCAAGCCATACGGTAACGACTTCACGTGGACTGAAACATACAAACCAGGAGTCCCTTAGCTCGTCCGTTGTACCTGTTTTACCGCAGATGCCATGGGGCATGCCGTACATGGATGCCTTACTTGCAGTACCTTCTGTTATGACCCTTATGAGTGCATGGTCAAGTATATAGACAACACTGGGATCAAGCACCTGTACCGTGTTCACATGTCTGTTATCGAGTATGATGGTGCCATTTTCGTTTGTTATAAACCTTATGGCCCTTGGTCTCACCCTGAATCCACCATTGGCAAAGGGGCAATAGAGTGTGCTCACCTCTAGTGGGGATAGGCCGATTGAACCTAGAAGTAAGGATGGATTTGTACTGAAGGTGTGAGCAGGGAGCATAAGCTGCAGATTTCTTGCAACGTTACCAATACCCACTTTTATACCAAGCCTTACTGTTGCCATGTTGTAAGACTTGGCAAGTGCATCTATGAGCATCACCATTCCATGAGACTTGTTGTCAAAGTTCCGGGGTTTCCACTGGGTTTTGTCGTCGAGCGTCAAGCTTATGGGTTCATCATCGACAAAGGATGAAAGCGTATAGCCTTGTCTTAGCGCCGTGTAATACACAACAGGCTTTATTAGGGATCCTATCTGCCTTTTCAGCTTAATGGCCCTGTTGTATTGGGATATGCCATAATCATAACCTCCAACCATGGCCTTTATGTCGCCTGTATGTGAATCGCAGATTACTACAGCGCCTTGAACCGGAACATTGCTTCGCCTGCAGATGTTCTTTATACTGTGTTGTAACGTGGTTGTGGCTATACTCTGCATGTGTGTATCTATGGTGGTGTAGATATTATACCCGCCCTTTGCAAGCTTATCCCTGGATAGTGTATCTTTTAACAATGCTAGGAGATAATCTACAAAGTAAGGCGCCTGTCTTTTCCATTCTTTCAATGGCACAACGCCTAGAGGGCTCTTTATGGCCTGGGAATACGTATCCCTTGTAATCTTGGACTCCGTGTACATGATCTTCAGGACTGTATTGCGCCTGGCGAGCGCCCTTGATGGATATTTATACGGGGAATACTTGTTAGGTGCTCTTATTATGCCTGCAAGTAGTGCGGCCTCGGACAGACTCAAACTGGACACAGGCTTGTCAAAGTACAGTTCAGCGGCACGGCCTATACCGTATATACCAGCATAGCCGTATTGCCCCATATAAACCTCATTTATATACATCCCTAGAATTTCATCCTTGGTATACGTGGCATCCATGACCATGGCCATGAATGCCTCCTTGATTTTCCTGGTAATGGAACGCCTGCTGGACAGAAACATGTTTTTTATCAACTGCTGGGTTATGGTGGATGCTCCCTCTACGAACGATCCATGCCTTATGTCAACGAGTGTTGCCCTTATAATGGCAAATAAGTCTATTCCGGAATGCTTGTAAAACCTTTTATCCTCTGTACATAATATGGCATCGAGAAGGTATGTCGGACATTCAGCCAGGCTCACCATGGATCTGTCTTCATGGTGGGTATCAAGGATTTTGGCTATTACCTCTGGTTCCAGACAGATTTCCTTTATAGGTCTGCCTGTATCGTGTCTATAGATATTCACCACTGTGTTGGCTTCAATGTCAATATCCATAACCATACCGGTACTTGAGGATGTATCCATAAATGGATATTTGAACCTGCGCGGGTATATCACTATGTGATCCCTGTACCAGGCATATTCACCTGGGTGCGAGACTTTTTGAACCCTTCTGTATCGCAGGCGTTCGAGCCTTGGTCTGAGGCCTAAAAGCCTTATATCAGTCCCAGGCCTGATAAGGGTTATATCGCTAAGTATCTTTGACGGTATGTGCCAAACGCTGCCTGTAGCGATCTTTCTTATTTCCCTAATGGTATCCAAGGTCTCGAACAACACGAAAAGGGAGACCAAGATAATTATGGATGCGATTAACCCTCTGGCAAGTGGCCTTTTTGTAACCCAGGGGATATGCATAAGTAACTTTTTTAATGGCTTTAATGGCGTCATTTCTTTTTTGTTGCTATGGATATCTCTGCCACGCCTTTAATCATAAGCCTGTCAAGGACCTCCACGAACCTGCCATAAGGTCCGTTCGTATCTTCAAGGATAAGTACAGAAGAATTTGGGGGTATTTTGCCAAGTGTCCCGATAGATACAGGCCTGTTGTTAACAAGAATTTCCCCATCCCTTAAAATGCTTATTGTGTAATCAGGCCTGTGGAGGCCTGCCTTGGCACTCCTGGATTGGGGTAGCTTCAGGTGCATGGTCGGGTAAGTAAAGGAAGCTGTAAGTAAGAAAAATATTAGAAGCAGAAAAACAATATCTACCAGAGGTGTTATATCAAAGGGTGAGAACTCGTCACTGTCATCGTTAGGTTCTAGGTGTATCATTTCGCATCTCTCTTTCTACCCATGATCCTGATCTCGGCATCCATAGATATATGCCTTGCAAGCTTATTAACGAAAAATTTAAGGTAATGATACATGAGAAATGCCACTATAGCAATCGTGAGGCCTTCGGCTGTTGTTAGCAGGGCTACCCAGATACCGGATGCAAGAGTGGATGGATTTACCATACCACCACTGGTGGATACCTCCTTGAATGCAGATATCATACCCAGCACAGTACCAAGCAGACCTAAAAGTGGTGATATTGTATAGGAGAGCCTTATTATTCCCAGTCCCTTAGAAAGACTCTCCACCTCTCTCTCCCCTGTTATGGTGACAAGTTCCTCAAGCCTTGCCGTGTCAAG
>QMLJ01000083.1 GCA_003643935.1 Deltaproteobacteria bacterium
ATGCATCATATGCAGAGTTAAGAGGTCTGACATGCCTAGCATTCAGTACCCCCATATCTTTATCCTTTTTCATCTCAGCCTGGACTTCCCTGCCTGAAAGCATCTTCAAAGGCCCCCGTTCAACATCACCCTAGCCAGGGAGTACCAGGGAGAATAACTTTAATTCATCTCCATTACACAAAGCAGAACCGATATCACGTTTTAACGCGGGGCTGGTTTTCTTGTCCTCAATGAGTACGGCCGCTAGCGACAGGTTCATAGCAGATACAAAAGCAATACCTGGGTCAGCTCTCCCCACCTCCTCATATGCCCTTGCCAGTGTGGATGCAGCCCCTGGTACAGATAGACCTACCCCCCCTATATCTTCGGGCCATATGAGCTTGTGAAGACCTATATCACTCGCCAGTATCTTGAATACCTTCATCTGGTGAGCAAAATCTTCCCTGGCCTCAAGACGCTTTGCAATCACCTCTGAATCTGCCCACTTTGCGATACTTTTTGCAATCTCATCTGACCCCGCATCCAACCACTCGTCTGGATAGGGGAACCTCCCAAGAATACCCCTAGTTTCAGACCTTGTTTTTTTCATCTAGACCTCCTTTTTTAAATATTCTGTTAAGTCTTCTTATTTGGAATATCTTTATAATGTAGCTTGTATGTTCATCTCGATATCTCTGTATTTCCCCCTTAAGATATTAAATGTTCTGATTGCTCGGCATCCGGTTAATCCAGCGCTGGACGATTATCGACCACTCTAGTACTCTTCAAAGTCTTGGTTGGATCAAAGATTTCACTTTTTCCCACAAAAACAATTTCTGGGGTCATCTCTACAGCCTTCCTAGCCTTTTCAATGAGCCGCCTTTCTATGTTTCTTTTGTCTAGCCCTCGTTCTATCGCCACTCTAATCTGCAACTTATCCATGGATAGAGGATCCTTGAGATCTTCCTTGGTAAAAACTATCTGGTACTCTTCAATTCCCTTTATTGAGCTGATTTCTGTCTTTAATATATCAGGGTTGATAAGGGTTCCCTTGATATTCACTAACTCCATAGTGCGGACTGGCTGCATAACAACCCTCGCGTCATTCCTTCCACAATTAGGGCATGTCTCATGAGTAAGGGTCGTTATATCTCCAACTACGTACCGGAGAAAACTGGTACCTCGGCGATCAAGATGTGTGATAGTGAGAAGACCTTTCTCACCGTCTGGGAGTCTTTTGCCTGTCTGTTCATCAACAATCTCCAGAAAATAGAGATCAGGGGCACAGAGGTGCATCCCTCCTTCTTCGGTACACTCTAGAGTGGTTCCCTGCATCTCGGTAAAGCCCAGGCCAGAACAGATAAAAGGGCGGCTTGCCCCTATATTCCTCAATCTTCTTCTCATGTCATCACGCATACCCTTAGGACACGCCTCCCCTAAAACGAAACAGAGGCGAACACAGGAGAAGTCCTTTCCCAGTTCCTCTGCCCTCATGATGACACGCCGGACAAAAGAAACAATCCCTGAAAGCACCGTGCACCTGTTCTTTTCAACCATTTCTACCGCATAGTCTAAAGAGCGATGAATGGGGAAAGGCTCATACCTGGCCCCTGTTACAGCACTTACACACCTGGCACCACATGCAATGGAATAGTCTATAGTCTTCCAGAATCCTATGTGAGGTACAGGGGTTAATGGAAAGAGGTTTGCTACGATATCATGAGAATTTATTCCAGCAACTTCGTCCATGCGGGTCAGTTGCATGAGATTGCCATAATAATCATGAGTGGTTGAAAAAAATGGAGTGGGAACACCTGAGGTAGTTCCTGTTGTATAATGGACACCCCACAAAATACGTTCATGAGGCTGGACTGGAGCATCAGGAGGGATATCCAGGCGAAAATCCATTGGATTCTTCATATAATCCCTTTTATACAGGAGAGGAAATTCCTCCAGATCATCAACTGTCTTGATATCAGCGGCTGATATGCCCAGCTTCTTAAAAAGCTTTTTATAGTAGGGGCTGTATTTCTCCAATAACCCGACCTGCTCTCGTAACTTTCTGTTCTGTATAGAACGGATTTCATCCTGTGACTTATACAGGAGTTTTCCAAATTCGCTTATATTTCTTGGTTTTCCTGGATAATTCTCCATTGGCATCTCCTCCCTTAATAATCCAAAGGCAGCTATGTAAAACTGATTCCCTATGCCTAATGGCTATCAAAAATGGCATCGGCCACGTCTCCAAATCTCAGGGACTACAGACGCTTCTTGCCGGGTATTCCCTTTTCGTTGGTGTCGCGCAACCTGTAATATATTACTCCATCACTAGAACCCAGCTTTAAGGGCATACGCTTAGCCTTAGGTAAAACAGACAGCAATATCTTTGCCAATCATTGAATGATAGATAGATATAAATTCTTACGGATCTAGAAGACAGCGTAGCCGTGTATTGCATAGAAATAGACAATAATTATAAAGCCCAGGTGGGTAAACCCAATCATTTGTTAGGCCATTTAATGTCTTATTATGATACATATGTCTTATTATGATACATATGTCGACAAAGATATATTGTATCGCTCCATCTTTCTATAAAGAGTCGCCCTACTTATACCCAGATTCCTGGATGCCTTCGAGATATTACCTTTGCAGAGTTCAAGAGTCCTTCTTATAGTCTCCATCTCAATCTGATGGAGTGCTGATATGTCTTGCTTGGGGCCCTCGGTATGGGTGGTCAAAACCAAGTCGCTCTCTAATGCGTCTTCTACAGGGAAATCTGTCATTTTCAAGAGAGGCCCCTGACTCAGATTAATAGCCCTCTCGATCCAGTTTTTCAGCTCCCTTACATTACCTGGCCAGTATCTGTTCTTCAAATATTCATAGGCTTCGTCAGTAATGCCTTTGATTTCCTTACCTAGCTTTTTACTAATCTCAGGGATAAACCTTTGTATAAGGCATTCGATATCCTCTCTTCGCTCCCGAAGGGGAGGTATGTATATCCTTAATACATTGAGGCGGTAGTAAAGATCCTGGCGGAAGTTGCCTTTTTTTATCTCCTTAACAAGATCTTTGTTCGTTGCGGCAATGATCCGGGCATTAAGGTAAAGATACTTCGCTCCCCCAAGGCGGAGGAATTTCTTTTCCTCCAGTACCCTCAGTAACTTGGCCTGTACATCTAGCGACATGCTCTCAACCTCATCCAGGAAAAGGGTACCACCTTCGGCCAGCTCCAATTTGCCTGGTTTTCCACCCCTGACGCCACCAGTGAAAGTACCTGCCTCGTAGCCGAAAAGTTCGCTCTCTATTAGATCGCGAGGGATAGCAGCGCAGTTAATGGCAAAAAAGGGACCCTTTGTACAGGGACTGGCATTATGAATGGCCTGGGCAAGTATCTCCTTACCCACACCAGACTCCCCAACGATAAGGACATTTGAGAGAGTCTCCGCCGCAGCCTTGCCCAGCTTTATAACATCCTCTATCTCCTTGCTTTTACCCAGGATATCCTGGAAGGTATACTGGCTCTGCATTCCCACTACTCTTTGCACTAACTTATGGACTGCCTTCACTTCCTGCAGATGTAAAACACTTCCCATCCGTTCCCCACGTGGATCGAAAATGGGTTTAAGGTCTACCAGACAGCGAGATTGCTGAAGGATTGTCTCATAAGCATGGAGTTCTGTGTTATTGGCGAGAGAGCTAAGGACAGTTTTGTTGCTTATAACTTCATCAATCCTATTGTTAGATACAGTGGAAAGGTCTAATCCCAATATCCTCTCCGCCTCTGGATTTATGTGCGTAATGAGGTTGTCCTTGTTCAGGATAATAAGACCAGATGACATGGTCTCCATGGCAGCCTTTAAATATTCACTGGTCTGTAAAAATCTTTCAGACTCTTCCTTAAGCTTCAGCTGGTTTTCTATGACCTGGGCAGCAGCCACTATCATCCCAAGGGTATGAGGGTGTTTTAGGCCCACCTCGTACCTTGCAGTGATGTCCAGACATCCTATCACATTACCGGAGTCGTCATGAATTGGTGCTGCAGCACAGGTAGCTACATGGATCATTTCCAGATAATGTTCTTCTGCCATCATCTGGTAGGGCCGATCCATAATAATCGCCATACCAACAGCAGTAGTCCCCGCATATCTCTCGTTGAAACTGCTCCCCACTACTGCATTCTTGGACTGGGCGTACTTCAAGATAGGGCCCTCGCCAAGGACCTCCAGGATAAAGCCGTCCCTATCTGTCAAGAAAGTCACCATCTCAAGGCTCCTGATCAGATTGTACAGGCTTCTCAAAAAAGGCCGAGCAGTAATTATCAGATTGTTGTTTTCTGCAAAAGCCTTCTCTTTAGCATCTTCGCTAATGTCAGTGATGATACAATCTGTGAAAGGGTCCAATCCATAAGATCGACATCTTCTCCATGACGCTAGTATATCATCTCTGATGATACCGCCTTTTACTTTACCTGTATTCACAAATTCTTCCCAGGCCAGCCTGAGCTTTCTTCTGTCAGGAAGCATGTCTCAATTGCCTTCACATCCTAGCATAGTTATGCAATAAAGCATTCTAAACTTTCTAAAGCCTTAATACCTTAATCTTGTATAGAATATTTCTTTTCTTTGTAAATTTCTTTAGCTATACTGTTATTTCAATTAGACTCAAATTAAATATTTTCTTCAGTTTAATTGACTTACGAATAGCACAAAAAAAATAATATTTATTGTTCCATCACCTCCTTCCCAGAAGCCATCGAAGATATTGGTTTTGCTATTTGTAGTATATCCAATGGTAGCTTTATCCCTAGCCTTTTTGCAGCATCCATATCGACATGAATACTAAGCTCTTTTTGCCTCATAACAGGGATATCCCCTGGTTTCACACCATTCTTTAAGATCAAAGCTGCTTGGGATCCAGAAAGTTTACCTACTTCATAAAACTCTGAACCAATATAGAGTATAGCACCTGCGAATGGATAAGAAGCATACACTATGATAGGTATCTTATACCGAAAAGCATATTCCTTGAGTATCTTTGCATTCCTGCAGTTTTTCAGGGCATAATATACATCTGGTGGTATTCCAAATGCATCTATCTTTTTGGCTATCATTTCTTTGACAGCTGGTTCAATGTTTGACGACCTGCTCATTCTTTTTGTTATTACCTTTATCCCAAACTCTGACGCCTTTTCTTGAGCTTCTTCTGCAAAAGCAATGGCATTATCATCGTCACTGTGTATCATGGCCATTGTCTTTGTATTGGGGAGAGCTGCCTTAGTTATCTCAAACAGGCCTTTGGAATTAACATATAAAGTAGCTCCGGTAAATCCAGGGCCTGCACGCTCGATTGATTGACATCCAACTGCTTGGGGCATGGCCACACAAGTAAAGACAACAGGTATACCTGCAGTGATGAATTTGTCCTTGGAATATTTTGTTGCAGGTGTACTAATAGTCAATACCAAGTCGGGCTTCTGCCTGACCATTAAAGACGCTGTTTTCTTTATTTTTAAGTATATCATAACCTTGTCCCACAGAGAACTATCTACACTGGCGGCTATGATATGCCTATTTATAATCAGGTCCTTGCCCACTTCAATGCCATTCTCACGTAGGCCTTCCAAAAATCCGGTATAGGCATCCTGGAGTAGGTCGGTTACCTGTAACACCTCTATGTGGTATACTTTTGCAAGGCACGGCTGGGCCATTGTGAATAAGATACAAAGTATCAGTGCCAAACGTTTTATCACTGTAACCTCCTTTTATTTATTGTTTTGCATTTAATCAGTCAATTCCAATACAATACATATCTTAGATAATATATCATAGCATGAAATGGTTTAATGCACAAAGAAGCATAACTAACTAAAATAATTTAAATAAAGCTACGCAAGAAAAAATTGGGGGGCATTGCCCCCCATAGACATAAGGAGAGTTCTGCCAAAAAGGCATGTAGAGGGCTAAGTATTGCCCTGGTTAAAGGGCTGTTAGCTTGTTTTTTTATCTGCTTTAGATAGCTGTATTCCTTTTTTTGCTGCATTACATCTCCCCTTTCCTTGTGAGATCTTTTATTCAGTTACTACCTTTTCAGGCGTACTGTCTTTTATCTGAGCATCTGGCGGCACAAAGAACTGTTTGCTTGTTGCCTTTTCTCCTACAAAGCCATTGAACAACACCTCAAGAACAATTGGGACCTCGTCTTCTAAGGGATATTTCATTCCCGATCTGAACCACTTGTG